>CAXBNB010000239.1:0-6483 GCA_963976505.1 uncultured Reichenbachiellaceae bacterium | reverse complement strand
AAAGCTTTTCGACCTGGATGTTTGACTATAACAATGATGGATTTGAAGATATTTTTGTATCAGGTTATTCAAATAATAAAGTTTCCCCGGTAAATATGTTTATGGCCAACATAAACAATTATTTGGATGAGCGTTTGGTTGAACGTAGGCCTAAGCTCTATAAAAATAATGGTGATGGAACTTTTACAAATGTGTCAGTTGAAGCTGGTTTGGATGAACCAGTCACTACTATGGGTTGTAATTTTGGGGATTTGGACAATGATGGTTTCTTAGATTTTTATCTAGCCACTGGTGATCCAAGTTTTATGTCTATAGTTCCCAACAAAATGTATCTCAACAATAATGGAAAGTCATTTGAAGATGTCACGTATAGCGGTGGTTTTGGACATATCCAAAAAGGTCATGCTGTTGGGTTTGGAGACTTGGACATGGATGGGGATCAGGATATATATGCGGTGATGGGAGGAGCCTATGAAGGAGACAATTTCCAAAACATACTTTTTGAAAACCCCATCGGCAACACCAACAATTGGATAAATATAGTACTGGAAGGCAGTAAAAGTAACCGTTCGGCTATAGGTGCTAAAATCGTAGCAACCATTCAAGAAACTGGCGCAAGCAGAAAAATTTTCCACACTGTCGGTACTGGAGCCAGTTTTGGAGGCAATAGCCTAATGGCAGAAATAGGCCTAGGGAAAGCCAGTACCATTGACACCCTAAAAGTCATTTGGCCAAATAAAGAAAGAAGTGTTTCCCTATTTACCAATGTCAAAACAAACAACACCCTAAAAATCAAAGAAAGTTCAAATGAAATAGAAGTGGCAGCTTTGAAACCTGTTGCTTTCAAGAAAATGGAGGCGCATCATCATTGACCTAGGCATTGGTTTGTTTCAATTTTCAATAAACACACCATTCAGCATCACTTTTTTAATACTCCTCATAGATTTAATGTCCTCTAGAGGGCTCTTTGACAACAGAATTAAATCTGCCAGTTTTCCTTTTTCAACACTGCCCAGTCTCTTATCCACTCGAAAAAACCTGGCATTTTCCATGGTGGCCGCAACAATGATTTCCATATTGCTGAGTCCTGCCTCTTTCAGCAATTCCAATTCCCTGTAATAGGCATATCCATTCTCTGCGTATGGCACCCATGTATGTGAGCCGACCACTATTCTAACCCCACGCTTTTTTGCCATTCCTACGAACTTCACCATATTGGCAAACCCAATCACTTCTATACTGTCTCCTTTATCAAATTGTTTTTCAAACACTGCCAATGTAGGGCTGAGAAATGTCTTTTGCTCAACCATCAATTCAATTAATGGTTGAACCGCACTGTTCTTTTTCAGATTTAAAGAATTCCATACTTCGTATCTACCTCTTTCCCGTGCCTCATTATCAGCAGCTATCAACTGCTTGTATTTTTCAGTTTCCCGCATAGGCAAGAGTACTGTTCCGAATGAAGTCACATGCTCGATTCCATCCATGCCTGCTAATATTGCATCAGCAGCATTTGTTGTTTCCAAGTGACCTGTAACAGGAATTCCTCTGTTGTGAGCAGCATCGCAAATTGACTTTATCATGCCAATGGATAATCCATAATAGACTTTAATGGCTGTTGCACCAATGTCAGCAAATCGGTTGACAGCCAATTCACCTTCAATGGCATCCTTTATCAAATAACTGTTATCAGGGTGTGCAGGTGGATACGTATCAATATGAGGGCCGGTAAGGAACAATCTCGGGATATCCTTTTTTGTATTTCTAACGGGATCATAATAATTCATCCAAGCACCGGGATCTCTTACTGAAGTCACCCCTCTTTTTAAAAATTCTACTGCCATCAAAGTATCGTACCCATTGTGGTAATGTGCATCAATCATTCCAGGCATAAGAGTCATTCCTGTAGCATCCAACACTTCCATGTTTTTTGGTAGGTCCTTTTGTCCTTGAATCCCTACAAACTCAATGGTATTTCCATTTACTATTACCAATGAGTTGGGCACAGGAGCTCCTCCATTGCCATCTATCAACGTAGCTCCAGCAATAGCGATACTTTCAGTACCTTCTTTGATCTCGTCTTTGTTGGTAGCATAAATGACCTTATCATTTTGATCAGATTCATCCGATTGCTCTGATTTCTCTACTCGATCAGAACAAGATGCAAATATGGCTAATGAAAAAGTACAAGTAGCTTGAATTGTGTGACTTTCATTTTATTGTTTATTTTTTGTTTGGTCTTTAATATGGATTCAGTATCACTTGCGGCTCAGCTTTCCCATTAGGTAAGTCACAAACACTCTGGTTATTGAGCTGGTAGCCATTGAATTTTAGCTATTCTAATACCATCTAAAGTTGGATTTAAAGCAGCTATATAATACTCCCCCTGAAAATTAATAATTTCAGGAGCCGCTATTGCAAGTTCCCCTATCACATAGTTATCATTGCCTACCCCAAAATCAAATGGATTGTGGGAAGCATATTGAGTGTTTAGGTTTTTTTCTCCATAAACATGGTTTCTAAAAAGGTAATAATACCCATCCTTTTTTAATACGAAAGGACATTCAGCATCTCCTCCAAACCATGGGCCTTTACCTGCTTGCGATCCTCCTGCCGAAACAATAATAGGCTCACTCCAATTTTTAAGATCGGCAGAGGTGCGGCAAAAAATGGCGGTTATATATTTCTTCTTTACCTCTTGTCCATTTTCCTTCACCACTTTTTCTTCATTGGTGTGCCCTGTATAATAACAGTAAAATAATCCATTTTCAACAAAAACCATAGCGTCCCGCGTGTTGTAGTATGGCCCTGAGAAAAGATCCGGTTCAGGATCATTCACTCTTTTAAAGTTCTTGCCGTCGAGACTAGTCGCGAGGCAAATCCTATTCCAATCCCCGTAAAACATATAATAGACACCATCCTTTTGTATCACATAAGGAGCTTGTAAACCTCCCGATGCTTCTCCTAATGTGGTATCTGCCTCCATGGCGATCCCCATAGGTTTCCAATTTTTATCCATTAGGTTTTTGCCCTCCCACCGATAAAATACCCTTTCTTTGGTTCCAGCTTTTGTATGCCTTATACATGACCATATCTGCCAGGTACCATCAGCTGCTTGCCATATTCCAAAGTCCACTGGTTGCTGTTTTTTTGTGGTATAATCTCCCAAATCAGGATTTCCAGCTACCTGCCACCATTTTCCATCGATAGTTGGTTTGAGTTGAGCGCTACTATTCTGGCTACAGAAAAAAAAGATACCACAGTACAATACAATTCTTAATTTCATATTCTTTAAAAAATAATTTAACACTTCAGTTTATTAATAGTCAGCACCATGCTATTTGAAGAAATCTCATTCCTCTTTTTATTTCTTATTTACATCAAACCCAACTGATGCCCCATCATTTAAAACCGCCATTACGAATCGATCTTTTTTTGATTTTACAGTTTTAAGTTTCTTGACATCCCCAGGTAAGAAAAAACCACTTTCTGCTGGTGAAATCGGATTGAAATCCCCCTTTCCATCTCCCTCCAAATACATCCCAACTCCGGCATCATTTCTGGTAGTTTCCACTTCTGTGGCATAAAGGTTTCCCGCAATTACCAAATCAATGTTTCCATCCTCGTTAAAGTCTTCCATAAGGATATCATTGACACTTGACACCTGAGCCTCTATGGGCAATGGCCTCATAAGAAACTTTCCTTTGCCTTGATTTTCTAGAATAACACTCGCGAAAGTCTTTGCTTTATAATGAAGCGCAGATGCCAGATTGGTTTGGCCATAAACATCCATTAAAGTGGCTTCAGCAAACACATTATAGTTTTGAAATTGACTGGCTATCAAGGGTATTTGCTGCGATGAGCATGACCTTCCCCTAAGTGGGAATTGCTTGCCAAAATTGTAGTAACTCAATACTATATCGTTGCTGCCATTTTGATCAAAATCATCATAATGCACTTCAAATGGCTCTTGAATAGAGGCTTTGTATTTGTGATTCAGCCCTAAATTGCCAACCACTAAATCTTCGTCCCCATCACCGTCTATATCCCCTTTTTCTATACTAAACCACCAGCCTTCTGAATTTGGTATTCCCAATTGACTGGTAGTGTTCTGAAAACCTTTCCCTGTATTTTTTATAAAAGTAACGGGCATCCATTCTCCTGAAAGCACCAAATCTGTGATGCCATCCTGATCAAAATCTACCCAGATAGCATCGGTCACTAATCCAATATTCAGTAAATCTTGGGCAATGATATTGGTCACATCTGTAAAAACACCCCCTTTGTTGTTTAATATTCTGCTGGAAGCAGGAGCAGGGTAATTCCAAGGCATATGCCTGCCTCCTATGAAAAGATCTAAATCTCCATCCATATCATAGTCGAACGGACGAACACATGACCCGCTTTCGGTAAACTTTGGAAGGGAATTATTGCTGTATGTAAACCCACCTTTTCCATCATTGATGTACAACCTGTCCTGATAATTGATGCTGTATTCTGGCCATTCATTGCCACCACTTACCACATACAAATCCTGATCACCGTCATTGTCTGAGTCAAAAAAAACAGCATCTATGTCTTCAAATTCTTTAGAAAACAACCATGTATTGCTTGTTGTTTGATCGAAAGCACCCTGCTTGTTTTGTAAATACAATGTTGGCAACTGTCCTGAAGCTCCGCCGATAAAGACATCTTCCAAACCATCTGAATTTACATCTGCAACTGCTAAAGCCGGACCAAACTGAGATAACTTATGAGGAAGCAATACTTGTTTTTCAAAATCATCAAAATCATTTTCTCGATGCTTATGAGTCATCAGATGATTCTTAGTAAAGAGTGGACTGTAAGCCGATTTATCGGCCTCTATATCCTTTGCTTTATTTATATCAATTGAGATCAGCTGATTCGGAGTTACGTTTTTCAGCAGTGAAACCTGAGCGTTTGGCCATGCTATTTTAACACTGTCGATTATGGAATTACTGGCTAATCCAAAATGCGCAACCTGCTCACTGGTGGAATACATGCCCCGTACAGAAGTGAACTCATACAGTTGCTTACCATTTTGTTGAAACAGCTCAACCCTAGCACCCAATATTGGCTGATTATTTTTATTGTCTGTCGGCTTTACCCTGAGGTATCCAGCTGAAGAGATTTCATTTGCATTGTTTTGATATATATGTGCATTGTCGTTCACATTGCTCACGACCAAATCCAGGTCACCGTCATTGTCTAAATCTCCATAAGCACAACCGGCTGAAAAAGTCTTCTGGTTCAACCCCCAATGTTCTGACACTTTTTCAAACAAATGCCCATTCATATTTTTATAAGCATAATTGGGCATTTTAACGGAAGGAATATGACTAAGTGTTTTTTCTAAATCCAGAATATCCCATATACTCACCTCACCTGCTTCCGGATTGTTTTGTATGAAATCTTGCACTACTTGGCTTACATACTTCGAAACGGCTTTGTCCGAATCGGTATTTCGGATGTCACGCATGAGGCCATTGGTGACATAGATGTCTTTGTATCCGTCATTGTCAAAATCAGCAAGTACATTTGACCAGCTCCAGTCTGTACTGGAAACTCCTGCCATTTGGGCTATGTCACTGAATTGAGGCTGTCCATTGAAACTTCCCAAATTCAATTGCAGGGTGTTGAACATGTATTGATAGTGGCCACCATTTTCTACTATTTTATTAAACGATTTTGGATCCATACCACTCATATTCGACTTGAGACGGTAGTTGTCTTCTGCTACCATATCAACTACCATGAGATCCAGATTTCCATCATTATTGATATCCCCGGCATCTACTCCCATACTGTAATAAGAAATGTGACGCATGGATTCATCTATTATATTAGTAAAAGTATTGTCTCCATTATTGATGTACATGCAATCAGGTGAGTCATAATCATTGCTGATATATATATCCTGCCAGCCATCATTGTTGGAATCGAAAACAGAGACGCTATTAGCAAATCCCGGTTTTAACAATCCCGCAACTCTGGTAACATCTTCAAAAGTTTCATCACCTTTATTGTGGTAAAGCCTTGGAGAATATTTTTCCTGCTTCAGGTCTGTGCCATACAGGTTAGAAAAATTTCCAGGGTTAGGAGGTTGATTCAGTAAAAAAATATCTAAATATCCATCTTTATCGTAATCCAGAAAAGCAGCATGTCTGGTTCTGGCATTATCATCCAAACCATAGTTGGCAGCAGATTCTTTAAATGAAACTTCTCGTTCAGAATTTGAAATTTCACTTGTTGATGGAAACAATTATCAAATAATTAAAGAAAAACAAGGTTATATTATCAAAAAAACAATTTCAGAATCTGAAACTGACTATATTGATCCTATGAGAAATAGAAAATATTATCCTTCTTATTCTCAAGCATTAAAAAGACTTAACTTATTAACAAAAGAAGTTAATAGATTAAATGAAAATGAGGAAGGAACGTCTCTTTTTGGAGAACAAA
>CAXBNB010000238.1:0-6487 GCA_963976505.1 uncultured Reichenbachiellaceae bacterium | reverse complement strand
ATGGAGGAATGAAAATGCAAGTTGAGAAATTTCATCCACTTCAAATTATCAAATTATGGATATAAATCGTTACTTTGTAGAAAAGAGACTTGGAATGAATACTACACAAATAAGACAGAAAATACACGATTATGTAGATCAGGCAGACGACAGGTTGTTAACACTGATTAATGGAATGATAGAAGCGGATAAAGATCAAGATTGGTGGGATGATCTACATCCCAATTTACAAGCATCCATTGATCGAGCTCTAGCTCAATCAGAAAGAGGAGAAGGACGTCCTCATGAAGAAGTAATGAGTGAAATTAGAGCAAAATACCAGAGGTGAATTACACTGTAAAATGGTTGCCTGAAGCTGAAGGTACATACGCATTAGTACTGGAATACCTCGAGCAAAACTGGGCATCAAGAGAGATTGCAAAGTTCATTGATAGAACCGATGAAGTAATCCGTAATCTAACTGAGAACCCAAAACAGTACATCTACTCTAAAAAGAAAAACGCATTTCGGGTAGTAGTTACAAGACAAGTAAGTTTATACTACCGTATAAAATCCACCGAAATTGAGTTGTTGATTTTTTGGGATACTCGACAAGATCCAAAGAATTTGAATCTTTAACCCCACTCACAAAACCAAGGCCTGTCTCCCCGAGGTGCGAGGAGAGATAAAATAAAGAAGTAGAATAGTTCAATCCCACTTTCGGCGGACTAGCTGGTAGCTTGGATCATGCTTTCGGCAGGCAAGCTTTTACTACCTACATGTCTTGGAATCCCAATCATAGTAATGTGGTTGGGATTTTTTTCATGTCAAAAGGGTACACTACAAAGGATCTAAATGATTGATTCTGTGATGAAAAGTTGCTTTGATGAATAGATTATGATAGGGGCTTATTGGATTTTATTGAAATTTTGATCTCTTGATCTCTTCAGTCATTATGATGTGTATTTGACGGTCTTCACCTCTAACGCGGAAGTTATTTCCGTGCTGGTTTAGAAACATAAAAGTCCTTGCAGGAATGTGAGGGTACTTTTATTGTTGGTAGATAATTTTTTTTCGTTTTTTTAAGCCTTCTTGAAAGAGATTTGAAAGTAATGCATGAAAAGCAGAGACTTAGTTTCAGTCTATAGGTAAAGAATTAAAGGAATCCCAACTTCCCCATGGCGTACGTTTATCCATTCCGTCGCAATAAGTAACCAAACAGTCTTACCGACTCTTGAAACATCCTCTTCCATCTATTCTGGCAAAGCCTAAAGACTTTTTATTCGTTCCGAATAATTTGGGTGGTTTCAATCCAATCAAATATTTTTTTAGTTTAATGTGTGAAAATTGCTAGTTTATGATGAGCTTTAAGAGCTAATCTAATACTTGATATTTCATTGATTTTTCCTAAAACTACCAACTATTAACATACGCTCATGACCAAATATTCCCTCTTATTAGTGCTGTTCTTCTGTGCCTGTGATAAGGTAGAAAAGGAGCAAGACGAAACTTCTCTTGAAAATGTATCTCCAAAGGATGCCCTTAAATTTAAAGCTGATGGATTTGTACGCTATAGTGATTTTGGTGCTAGTGGTGATGGCAAAACCGACGATATGGACGCCATCGTTGCTGCTCATGCTTACGCCAATGATAACACACTTGCTGTGAAAGCAGACGAAGGAGCAACGTATTACATTGGAGGGAAGGAGCGCACAGCGACTATCCAGACGGATACTGATTTTGGTTCAGCGGCTTTCATCATTGACGATACCAATCTCCAAAACATTAAGGCTTCTGTTTTTACTGTCAGTTCAAGTCTGAGTGCCTTTAAACTGGAGGGGATTACCTCGCTTAATAGGAATCAGGCGAAAATAGAGGCTTCTCTACCAGGGCCATGTCTGATCACAGTCACCAATTCCAATGTAAAGCACTATATCCGCTATGGACTGAACCAAAACAATGGATCTGCGGCGACAGATATATTTGTTGTGGATCAAAATGGTAACGTGGATATGGATGGTCCGATTATATGGGATTTCGACCAGATTACAGAAATGACAGCCTTGCCCATGGATGAGAAAACCCTAAACATTACCGGAGGACGTTTTACTACAGTTGCCAATCAAGCGGAATCGAAATACAACTACCATAGCCGAAACATTGCGATCAAACGTTCCAATGTGGTGGTAGATGGACTGGAACACCACATCACTGGTGAAGGAGATCATGGGGCGCCTTATAGCGGCTTCCTCAATATCAGTGACTGTGCCAACGTAACGGTTAAAAACACCACGTTGACCGGACACAAAACTTACAGTACCATAGGCGCAGCAGGTAAGCCTGTCTCGATGGGGTCTTATGACCTTTCGGTCTCTCGTGCCATTAATATTTCATTCGTAAACTCCAGTCAAACCAATGATATTAATGACAGAACATACTGGGGGATTTTGGGTTCCAACTACTGCAAAAACCTGTTGTATGACAATTGTACCTTTTCTCGGTTCGATGCGCACAAGGGAGTGGCCAATGCCACCATCCGCAACTCGACCCTTGGACATATGGGGATCAATGCTATAGGAGTTGGAATATTAACTGTTGAAAACACGACCATCAATGGAAGGACCCTCGTTAACCTACGTTCTGATTACGGCAGTACCTGGCAGGGAGAGCTCATTATCCGCGACTGTGTTTTCGTGCCTTCCGCAGGCAATACAGCTAGTGCTAGCCTGATCGGCGGTTCCAATTCAGGGCAGCATGATTTCGGTTACACCTGTTATATGCCTGAACGCATTACCATTGAAAACCTAAAAATTGAGGACTCCAATCATCCAGATGATTACCAAGGTCCTGCGATTTTCTCAAATTTCAACAAAGAAATGACCGACAATTCCTATCAGGAGGAGTTTCCTTATGTCAAAACCAAGGAAGTCATTCTAAGGAATGTGACTACTGCCAGCGGCAAGTCTCTGAGAGTCAGTGACAATTCGTTTATGTTCAAAGATGTGAAAGTCACGGATTAATAGGTGCTTGGGTGTTGTAATTAACGCTGACCATTAAATGTTACTCCTCTAGTCCTTGTAGGAATGAAATAAAGTAGTGGCTAGTTCGAGCTTGTAGCTCGGACTTTCCGTCCATACAGATGCCGAAAAAAATTGGAAATAAATGACCTTGCAGAGATGTATGGGCTTTCTATTTAGATAGATGTATAGGATACGAGCTATAAGTCTGCCTGTCGCAGACTGGCTCGCACCAGCGAATTGAACCTGATACATTTGAATGAACAGTAAGTATCAGTCAGATGTATTTGGTAAAAAAGTGACGGCTATTTATCTTTATGTAATGAGTCGTAAATACAAATTCTATAACAAAGGAGGTCTTTACTTTGTAAGTTTTGCCACTGTATATTGGATTGATGTATTTGTAAGGCAGCTTTACTTTGATGCGGTTTTAAACAGCTTTGATTATTGTCGAAAAAACAAAGGAATGGAAATATATGCCTACTGCATAATGACCAGTCATGTCCATTTAATTTTCAGGGCGAAGGAATCAAATCCAAGTGATTTGATGAAAGAATTAAAGACTTATACATCCAAGCGATTACAAAAACTCATCAGTGATAATAATCAAGAAAGCAGAAGAGAGTGGCTACTTTGGGTTATGAAAAGAGCGGGATCAAAAAACAGCAATGTAAAAAATAGGCAACTTTGGCAGCAGCATAATAAACCAATAGAATTATGGAGTTCCGCTGTGATAGACCAAAAACTTAATTATATACACATGAATCCAGTAGAATTTGGTTTTGTATTAGAGCCGCAACATTGGAAATATAGCAGTGCTATCGACTATTCTGGAGGTAAGGGCTTGATTGAAATAGATTTGGTTTAATATCCTGTTTTTAAGTTGAATTAGACAAAATTACATCTGGTACCAGCCTAAGCTCGTACTTTACCTAAAGTACAGGTATAAGAAAGGAAAGGTCCTTATAATTTAGGTATTTCCTTTCTCGCTATCCAGAATATAGGGTACGAGCTAAAAGCTCGCACCAGCGGAGGAGTTTAATGAAGTGAAAAAAGGAAAGACATCAGGATCAAGAGTGAAATTTGAGAATAAAGAAGGGATTCCAATCATTCTTCACAAACCGCATCCGAGTGGGATTATGAAAAAGTATCAAATGAAGCAAATACTGGAAATGTTAGCGCTATGAAACATTTAGAATACAAAGGTTATACAGGCAGTATAGAGTATAGTGCGGAAGATAATTTACTCTATGGGAAAGTATTGGGATTAAGAGGACTGATCTCTTTTGAAGGAGAAACAGGTAAGTTGCTTGAAGAAGATTTTAAGGAAGCTATTGACACTTATTTGGCTGATTGTAAAGAAGAAGGAAAGACGCCAGAGAAGCCTTTTAAAGGCAGTTTCAATGTTAGAATATCAGCTCAACTTCACCAGAAAGCAGCACTTTTAGCGATGGAAACTAAAACTTCTTTAAACAATTTCGTGGCAGAAGCTATTAGACTAAGGGTACAGAAGTCATGAAAAAATACAGGCTTCCTCGAAAAGAAAAAAAGTCATTGAACCGGGATTTTTGGTTGTATTCTGCTGATGAAAAGGGTAATTCTTTGGTGGCTACAGCAAGAATTGCTGGGTGGAATGAGTCACGCATTACGCTACCCCTAAATGTGCATCAATGAACCTGTCATCAGAATTAAAAATTGAGATATGAAAAAAGTACATATTATGTATATTCTAATTTTCTTCGGGTGTTCAACAAATAGCAATACTCAGAATAATCAACGGACGAAAATTGAATCTCAGGCCACTGAGCTTCCGATTGAGAAAGATCATAAATACAGCACAGAGAATCAAGATCAGGTCATAAATGGGTTATTTAAAAACACTCCTTTTATTGACAGTTTATTGCTTGAAGACTTTCAAAAGGTTTTTCTTGATCAATTAATTGCAAATGGGGATGGAGAATTTGAATCAGATTCAGCGTATGCGATTGATAGTGTGAAGAGATATGATATTAAGTTTGGGTACAGTATTTTTTATATAAGAGGCCATTTTATCCCATCAACAGTAGATTTTCATTATTATGGATGCTACAGAGGTGATGAAATTCAATATGATATTTATCATTTGCCAATTGATACGTACTTTACTCTTACGAAATATGAGTACACTAATAATTATTTAAAAGTATATGGTGTTCTCGATAATGATAACACAGAGAATGCAGATGAAAGTTTGCTTTTAGGATTGACTAAGAAGGAGTGAGATACTCATCTTTATCTTGTAAATATCTATGTCTACCTTGAATAAAAAGGAATCCAACTATTGCGAACTAGTTAAGAGTATCATATCACTAAATATACGCCAGAACAAAAAACCGTTTTTCACCCCAAATAAAACTATCTCCATCTATCCTTTAAAATCATTCATTTTACAATAGATTTGTGAAAAGAGCTGCGTGTCACAACTTCGATTAAATAGCGATTCTGAGGAGATTTTTGAAGAGAGAAAAACCTGGTTTGCGGATGTCATTGTCCCCATACCACTGCTGGGTGCATATACCTATCGCATTCCGCAGAAATTCGAAAATGAAGCCGCAAAGGGTTGCAGGGTAATAGTCCAGTTTGGAAGGAGAAAAGTCTATACCGGCATCATTGCCCGACTGCACAACGATCCACCTGCCAGCTATGAAGCCAAGTCCATTCTTGATTTATTAGAGTTGACAAGCCAGTCTTTCATACAACTCAATCCTCAATTCAACGGAGAAGAAGCTGACCTTACCGACAAAGAATTTACTTTGCTCGAATCACTCAAGACCAACGATAAATTGAGCTATGAAGAGGTGTCGGAATTGTTGGGCGTCAAGCAGATTCATCCCATTCTCAAATCGTTGATTCAAAAAGACAGCATATTTTTATTCGAACAAGTAAAAGACAAATACCAACCTAAGAAGCTTAAGAAAATCAGGCTGAATGGTAAATATTTTGAAAACCAAAATGAGCTTTCTCTTCTTTTTGACGCCTTAGAGAAAAGAGTGAAACAACAGGAAGTATTGTTGAAATACCTGACTTTGGTGCCCATAGAAAAGGGAGCTGAAAGAAACCACAATGGCATAGAGAAATCCGAAATCCTAAAAAGTGGCATCTCAGATTCGTCACTCAAAACATTGGTAAAAAATGGCGTTTTTGATGAGTATGAGGAATATGTTTCCCGATTCCCTGATTTGGAACGATCGGATCTGGTAGATATTACCTTATCAGAAAGTCAGGAGGAAAAGAAAACGGAGCTATTGGATGCCTTCGAAAATCATGGAACCATACTGCTGCATGGCATTACCGGAAGTGGTAAAACCGAGATGTATATTTCGTTGATTCAAGACGCTTTGGCTGGTGGAGGTCAGGTATTGTATTTATTGCCTGAAATTGCATTGACCACTCAGATTGTAAGCCGCTTAATGAAAGTATTTGGAGACAAAATGGGGGTTTATCATTCTAAA
>CAXBNB010000237.1:0-6488 GCA_963976505.1 uncultured Reichenbachiellaceae bacterium | reverse complement strand
GGATTTGAACCCGTGACCTCTTCCTTACCAAGGAAGCACTCTACCCCTGAGCTACATCGGCTGGTTCAAAAATAGAGCGGGAGACGAGGCTCGAACCCGCGACCTACAGCTTGGAAGGCTGTCGCTCTACCAACTGAGCTACTCCCGCTTCTAATATTTTTGCCAATGTGGGGGGAGCAGGATTCGAACCTGCGAAGACATATGTCAGCAGATTTACAGTCTGCCCCAGTTGGCCGCTTTGGTATCCCCCCGTACATGATTTTCAAGAACAATCCCTTAAAATTTGAGCAAAGTATTGCGCCCTTCTTTTTAAGGAAGTGCAAAATTATATGCTTTTGATTCTTATTCAAATTTTTGCAAAACTATTTTTAGTGTTTTTGATATTATTTCAAAAAAAAATCAAACTATGCATTTTCAGCTCGTTAAACGGTGTTTCTCAGGACTCTTAATTTTCCATCAGACAGACTGATTTTTTACTTATCTTCGAACTTCTATCCATAACACCCAAAACATCATGATTGTAATCAAATATTATTTTTCATTAACTGCTATATTATTGATTTCTTTCAGTTGTATAGATCAAAAAAAGAAATTGAAAATGCCATCAGAGAACACACCTGTAACCGACATGCATAGCTTTGCTCAACCTTCACAAGCAGTGATCACTCACCTCGACTGGCAAGCTACTATCGATTTTGATCTTAAGACAATTGAAGCAACTGCCACCTATGAAATAAATGCCGCTGATAATGCCAATCAAATCATATTGGACTCCAAAGGACTAAATATATTTTCCATAAAAGACGGAAAATCGGGAGACAACCTTGATTATGACATTGGACCAGAAAAAGAACACCTCGGAAAACCGATAACAATAGAATTAAAACCTAAAACGCGCTCAATTAGCATTAAATATAGCACTGGTAAGAATGCTGAAGCCTTGCAATGGTTATCCAATGAGCAAACTGCAGAAAAAAAACATCCTTTCCTTTTCACACAATCTCAAGCCATCCTTGCTAGGTCATGGATTCCCATCCAAGACTCGCCTGGAATCAGGTTTACTTATAATGCAGAAGTGCAAGTACCCTCGGGTCTATTGGCTCTTATGAGTGCTCAAAACCCACAAGAGAAAAATGAATCGGGTCTTTATACATTCAAAATGAATCAGAAAATACCTGCGTACTTAATGGCACTAGCTGTCGGAGACTTAGCATTTCAGTCTTTGGGAGATAGGACAGGAGTTTATGCAGAATCTTCCGTGCTGGATAAGGCAGCTTATGAATTTTCTGAAACTGAAGCCATGATCAAAGTAGCAGAAAACCTATATGGGGCTTACCAATGGGAACGTTATGACCTTTTAGTCCTACCACCTAGTTTTCCTTTTGGTGGCATGGAAAACCCAAGGTTAACATTTGCAACTCCCACCATTCTAGCTGGAGACAGGTCACTCACCTCACTCATCGCACATGAACTGGCTCATTCTTGGTCAGGCAATCTAGTAACCAATGCTACTTGGAATGACTTTTGGCTCAACGAAGGGTTTACCGTTTATTTTGAACAAAGAATAATGGAAGAACTTTATGGCAGGCCCTATTCAGAAATGCTGGCATTACTGAGCCTTGAAGATTTGAAAATAGAAATCGCTGAAATGATCGAATCAGATAAAGGTGATGACACCAAATTGAAATTGGATCTGACAAGCAGAAATCCTGATGACGGAATGACAGCTGTGGCTTATGACAAAGGATACAATTTCCTCAGATTAATGGAAGAAACAGTTGGAAGGGATACCTTCGATATTTTTATCAAAAAATATTTTTCTGACAATGCCTTTAAGGTAATGGACACTGAGCGCTTTGTAGAGTACTTAAAAGAAAATTTAATCACTCAAAACAAGCTTAATATTGATCCTGACTTTTATGAATCTTGGATTTATAAACCAGGCCTTCCGCAGAACCACCCTACCCCTACATCCAACAAGTTTAAAAACGTAGAATCCGCATTGGAAAATTGGGTGGAAAATGAAAACAAGGCAACATTAGTGTCAAAATTTGGGTCGGATAATTGGAGCTCACATGAATGGCAACATTTTGTAAGAAAATTACCAGCTCAACTAAACAAAACTCAAATGAGCAAACTAGATGCTGCTTTTGGATTTACATCTTCCGGTAACAGCGAAATACTCGCCTCATGGCTGGAACATGTAATTGGAAACCACTACGAGCAGGGTTATAGTAAACTTGAGAACTTTTTAGTAAACACCGGAAGAAGGAAGTTTTTAACTCCGCTCTACAAAAAGTTGATAGAAACAGTAGAAGGCGAAAAAATGGCTCTTGATATTTACAAAAAAGCAAGACCTAACTACCATTATGTCTCTTCAAGTTCTATTGATGTGGTATTGAACTACAAGCCTGATTCGAACTAAAACAGTCCCTTATAGACATCTAAGATCTTCTTACGGAAAATGATGCTGTATTTGGCATTAACCAACTCAATTTCTGCGGTATTCTTACTATTGAGACTTGCCAGGTAAGTGAAAAAATCTGTATTCCCATTTTCATGGCGGGAACTGACAAATTCATAAGATTGATTAAGGGCTACTAGATTTTCTTGTGCCGCTTCATAAGTACTTTTTGCTGCTATTAAGTCAAGGTAAACCTTCTGAATGGTATTGGTAATGGTTAGCTCTGTCTGTCTTAAATCCAATTCAGAATTCATGAGGTTGATTTTGGCCACTTGTGTCTGATTCCTGTTTCTCCAATTGCTAAATATTGGGATGTACAAAGAGAAATTCAAATACTTAAACTTGTTGAAAGATAGCTGATCAAAAAAAGCGGCATCTCGCTCAAAACTTCCACTTTCTGGATTCAATGCACCGTTTGATGAGTAGTTAGATCCCAAATTTCCAGAGATTGAAACAATAGGCATATATCCAGTATGAGCCAATTTCAGGTCATAACTAGAGGCCTGCAATCCTGCCTGTGCTCTTTTTATGCTTGGTGAAGAATCCACACTTTGATTGATTATGTCTTTGAAAGTCTCGTTACCCAGAAGTATCTCATCATTTTGAAAATCGTAAGGAGCTACCTCATATTCTTCCGAAACATCTACCCCCAAAGATTGTAAAAGTGACAACTTATCTGACTTTAATCTATTCACCAATTTCACCAAATTCAGATTCTCGTTGGCAAGCTGAGATTTGAAATTGTAAACTTGCTCCAAATTCCCTACCCCCACAGATTCTCTCTTCTTCTCTCGTTCTAATTGAGCGCTCAAAAGCTCAATCCTATCATTAGAAATTTTAATATTTTCCTTATCCAATACTACATTAAGGTAAAATTCCAGCACAGAGGCCCTTACTTCGATTTTTTGTTCTTCAATACTCTGCTCCACTGCTTGGGTTTCAAATCTTCTGGCTTTGACATTATAGTGATTTGCAAAACCGTTGTATAAAGTAAGGCTCGAATTGAGACTGGGGTTGGACGAATTAGTTGTTGCTGAAACCTGTCTGGCGGCATTTTGATCAAAAAAAGTGCCATTCCGAAAACTGTAATTGACACCTGCGCCTAATGACGGTAAAAAATTCATCATTGCTTGCACCTGATTTGACTGGGCAACCAAAGCATTGTTTTGCACTCTCTTCAGATCGATATTATTTTCCATGGCTATGGAGAAACAGTCGTCCAGTGTCAATACTTTTTGAGCATGAACTGAAAGTGTAAAAAGATAGCAGCTCAATGCACCAAACAAAATTTTTATAAAACTCATACTACGATAAATCTATTTTAGGCATAATGAAAAAAATGCAAGGCTATCAAACCAAAGCTTTGTCTTTAATATTCAGACTTTCAGAGACAATCTGACCATCAAACAAATGAATTACTCTATGCGCATACTCAGCATCCATTGGTGAGTGCGTTACCATGATCACAGTAGTCCCATTTTCGTTAAGATCGGTCAAAAGATTCATCACTTCCTGACCATTCGCTGAATCAAGGTTACCTGTAGGCTCATCGGCCAAAATCAACTTTGGTTTGGCAATCACTGCCCTAGATATCGCTACCCTTTGCTGCTGCCCACCTGAAAGTTGCTGCGGAAAATGATCTCTTCTATGCATGATTTTCATGTGTTCCAGCACTTCATCAACTCTTTTCTTCCTTTCAGCAGAAGAATATTTTAAATATATCAATGGAAGCTCTACGTTTTCAAAAACTGTCAACTCATCAATCAAATTGAAACTCTGGAATACAAAGCCAATGTTCTCTTTCCTTAGGTCCGCCCTTTTTCTTTCCGAATATTCTGAGATTTCCTGATCAGTAAAATGAAATTTACCTTCGGATGGATTGTCCAACAACCCAATAATATTTAGTAAAGTTGATTTACCACATCCTGAAGGCCCCATAATGGCCACAAACTCGCCTTCTTTCACCTCTAGGTTTACACTGGCTAAAGCAGTTGTCTCAATTTCATCTGTGTAATAGAATTTCTTTAGGTCAATCGTTTTGATAAGTGTCTTCGTCGTATTTTCCATTTTTTCTGTTTTTTTATAATTTCTTAACTTTTAGGTGTTTTAACTATTTGAATACCAATCGGTCTTTGTCATCGTATCCATCGTAGGAAGAGACAATTACTTTTTCTCCAGGTTGCAGACCTTCCACAACTTCGTAAAATCTTGGATTTTGTCTTCCCAAACGGATGGCTCTTTTGGTGGCGAACTCTCCTGACGGATCCACCACAAATACATAATTGCCTCCGCTAGTTTGGTAAAAACTGCCCCTAGGAATCTGAATCGCTTCTATGTTTTCGCTAAGCTGGAGTTTGATCTGAAGTGTCTGACCTCTGCGTATGCCATTGGGTATGTCTGAATCAAACTTGAGATCTACAGAAAACAAACCATTGTTTACTTCAGGGTACACTTTATAAATAGTGAGGTCGTAACCACTACCAGCAAAATCGAAGGTTCCCTTGAGCCCATCATAGATTCTTGAAATATAGTGTTCGTCGATGGAAGCCCGAACCTTAAAGCCATTGAGGTCATCAATCTGGCCAATATTTTGTCCAGCGGCAATTGACTCACCAACTTCTACATTGATATATGAAATACGACCTGATATGGGAGCCTTGATATATAGGTTGTCAAGGTTTGCCTTGATCATTTCCAGGTTGTCTCTTGTTCTCTTTAATGTTGCTTCGGTTTGAGCGATCTGTAATTTACTGTTCTCTACATCAAATTTTTGAGATTCCACTTCTATCTCGCGACTTGAAACCAGCTTATCAAAGTTTCTTTTTATGGTCAAAAACTCCTGCTCCGAAACCACCTTTTCTTCCCTCAATATCTTACTGCGGTCGTAATTATCTTTTGCCTCAGCAATTTGGAAATTAAGTTCTATCAGCCGCCTTTTCATCTCAAAATCATTCCTTCTAAGTGCTAGCTTTGTGTTTTCCAAATTGTTGACTAAGATAAAGGCCTGAGTTTCTTCCCGAATAAAACTTTGAACCAGATTATTATTGTTCAACTTAATGATCGTGTCTCCTTTCTCAACCAGAATCCCTCCTTCCAGAAATTTTTTAGCGACACTTCCTCCTTCTATGGCATCAAGCCTGATGGTTTTGATGGGCAATACACTGCCATCCACTGGGATAAACTCCCTGAATTGTCCACGGATGACTTCTGAGATATTGATTTTCTCAACTGACACGTTGAGTTTTGATCCTTTTTCTGCAAAAACAAAACTGTATAATATAAAAACTATAAAAAGCCCCCCCAATGCCAATGATATTAATCTAGCGGGGGTCCATATTTTCTTTTTAATCTTTCGATCCATTCAATCTATGCTTTTAATACTCGACAGGTAGTTTCAATAAGAATGCCACAAACTCAAATATTTGGTTCACAGCAATTTAAGTAATAAAATGAAGATATGTCAAGAATAAAGTTGTCCACCTTTGAGACACAAATACGCTATACTGTTCGTTAACGAACACATGAGAAGCGACTTAAATATATAGAAGGGTAATAATGAGGAGGCTGTAAAGCGTAAAAAAGGACATAAAAAAAGGGTTCAAGAACTCAACTTGAACCCCAAGGTCAAAAACTCAAAATAAAAAGGACTAATCAAATCTTAATCCACAACAACACACGAATATAAAACAATCGGCTCTAAAATAAAATTCCTTCTCCCTAAATTTTGAATTTTTAGTCGTGTGGCTTTGGTCATTTGCCAAATAGTCTTTGTCGCCCAAATACCCCTAAGGCCTGACTCAGTATTGAAAAGTGGCCTGCTGCCGAAACGTACACCTCCAGACATTTTCTAAAAAAAGCCTCCTTTAGATTCTCTGAGGCTGTGATACTAAAAAAGGTACAGAATCTGAAGGTTGTTGATGATACTGGCAGTATTTTTGCAACCGTACTGTGAAAGCACACTACTTATATGAAGCTACGGATATCAAAACGATTCATTTTACTACTGGGATTTGTCCTGGCACTG
>CAXBNB010000236.1:0-6504 GCA_963976505.1 uncultured Reichenbachiellaceae bacterium | reverse complement strand
GGCTCATTTCA
This sequence comes from uncultured Reichenbachiellaceae bacterium, assembly GCA_963976505.1. Classification (GTDB taxonomy): domain Bacteria; phylum Bacteroidota; class Bacteroidia; order Cytophagales; family Cyclobacteriaceae; genus CAXBNB01. The sequence goes on along the minus strand of CAXBNB010000236.1, from coordinate 6,493 downwards.
TTTAAACAAACCCTTGTATTGATTTCAGAACAATTATATTTGCCACTTTATTTACAATAAAAACTTACTAAACATGAAATTTAAAGCAGGTGTTTTAACGGGTGATGAAGTAACAGAGCTTTTGAACTATGCCAACAAAAATAATTTTGCACTTCCAGCGGTTAATGTTATCGGAACTGATACAGTAAACGGAGTATTGGAAACGGCTAGAGATTTGAACTCTCCAGTTATTATTCAATTTTCAAACGGTGGAGCAGCATTCTATGCAGGCAAAGGTTTATCAAATGAAAACCAACAAGCAGCTATTGCAGGAGGTATTTCTGGAGCACATCATGTACACTTGATGGCCGAAAAATATGGCGTTCCGGTAATTTTGCATACGGACCATGCTGCAAAAAAATTATTGCCATGGATTGACGGTTTATTGGATGCTAGTGAAGCACATTTCGCTCAAACAGGAAAACCGTTGTATTCTTCTCACATGATTGACCTTTCTGAAGAGCCAATAGAAGAAAACATAGGAATTTGTAAAAAGTATCTGGAGAGAATGTCAAAAATGGGAATGACTCTTGAGATTGAATTGGGCGTAACTGGTGGAGAAGAAGATGGTGTGGACAACACAGATATTGACAGTTCTAAACTCTACACTCAGCCTGAAGAAGTGGCATACGCTTACGAAGAATTGGGTAAAATCAGTGATAAATTTACTATTGCAGCTGCATTTGGGAATGTTCATGGTGTTTATAAGCCAGGAAATGTGAAGTTGACTCCAATCATTTTGAAAAATTCTCAGGAGCACATCAAAGATAAATTCGGAACAGGTGAAAACCCAGTGAATTTTGTATTTCATGGTGGATCAGGATCAACTCGTGCCGAAATCAGAGAAGCCATTTCTTATGGTGCGATCAAAATGAACATTGATACTGACATGCAATGGGCAATGTGGGAAGGAATTAAGAACTTCTATATCAAGAATGAAGGATACCTTCAAACTCAAATTGGCAACCCTGATGGGGATGACATACCGAACAAGAAGTTTTATGATCCAAGGGTTTGGTTGAGAGCTGGAGAAGTTTCTTTTGTCGAAAGATTGAAAAGTGCTTTTGAAGACTTGAACAACGTAGGCACAAACGCTTAATACCTGAATTGATCAGGTAATACAATATAACAAATGAAACACATCCCCTCCTCGCAGGGGATGTGTTGTATCTAGGCATTTCAAATCAATAATCTACTATCCAAAATGAACAATATTGCAGTAATAGGATCCGGCACCATGGGCAATGGAATCGCTCATGTATTTGCTCAAAATGGATATCAAGTCACATTGCTCGACATTTCTCAAGATGCATTGGACAGAGCATTGTTGACAATAGACAAGAATCTGGAAAGGCAAATCAGCAAGGAATTGATTTCTCCAGAAGAAAAGCTTTCTACGTTGGGAAATATAACCACCGCTACAGATATCTCATCCGGTGTTAAAAATGCTGACCTGATTGTAGAAGCTGCTACCGAAAACCTTAATTTAAAACTTGACATCTTTCGCCAATTAGATGCAAATGCTCCTGAGCATTGCATCCTTGCGTCCAATACATCCAGTATATCAATTACTAAGATCGCATCTGTCACAAACAGACCTGATAAAGTGATAGGCATGCACTTTATGAACCCTGTGCCTGTCATGAAATTGGTGGAAGTGATCAGAGGGTATTCGACGAGTACTATTACAACAGAAACAGTGATGGAGCTTTCAAAAAAACTGGAAAAAGCACCCGTAGAGGTCAATGATTACCCGGGATTTGTTGCCAACAGAATACTGATGCCAATGATCAATGAAGCCATTTACACTTTGTATGAAAGTGTTGCAGGCGTAAATGAAATAGATACTGTAATGAAACTCGGCATGGCGCACCCTGCTTGTGAATATGGTTGAAGCCGGAGCACTGGGTGTCAAGTCAAAACATGGATTTTATGATTACTCCATCAACCCAAAAGAACCCACGGTATCAGAAAGGTTTTTGTAATTAGAACCAACTAAAAAGCAATGGTTTTGATTGTGATTCGCTTTCAAAAAAACAATTTGAATCTCATTGTCAATTCTGAAAAAAGAAAAATACAAATTATATAGATTTGTCCCTACTTAAGATTTACCGATCAGCAAATGGCTAAAAAGAAAGCAGCACCCAAGAAAAAAACCTCAACAAAAAAAGGAAGTCAAAACAACCCATGGTTAGTAATCATTATTCTTTTGATCATTTTTGGAGTGATATTTTATGGTTTAAATGAAACCGGGAAATTTACTGGCGAGCCAGTGCTCAACAAACCATCTTCAAGCAACAAAACGGTCACTCCAAAGCCCAAAGCCCAACCAAATCAAAAGACTCAGAAAACTGCAAAACCAAAGACTCCCGAACAAAAGAAGATAGATGCCACTGACATTTCATCTACCAATGGTCTGATTGAAAAGGAAAAAACGAATGAAAACCTCCCGGAATATTCCAATTCGGAGAAATACTACTATACCAGTAGTTTTGACTTTAGCTGGCCAGCATATACTGCCAATGATGCCATAGTTGAACATCAACACTACACGCTTTCCTACAATGAAAAATACGAGCAAGCCAATTGGGTGGCCTACACACTAACAGCTGATCACCTCAGCAATGCCAAATTTAAAAGAAAGGACAACTTCAAATCCGACCCAGATATCATAACAGGATCCGCAACAATTAACGACTACAAAAAGTCAGGCTTTGATCGAGGACACCTTGCTCCTGCTGCTGATTTCACATGGACTGAGGAGGGAATGGACGAATCCTTCTATATGAGCAATATGAGCCCACAAGTTCCAGGATTCAACAGAGGAATATGGAAAGTACTCGAAGAACAGGTCAGAGATTGGGCTAAGAAAAACAATACATTGTACATCGTGACAGGCCCGTTTATCGATAAAAAGACAGACAAAATTGGCAAAAACAAAGCAAGTGTACCACAATACTACTACAAGGCCATTCTGGATATCAATGAACCCGAATTGAAGGCCATTGGTTTCTTACTTAAAAATGAAAAGTCATCTGAAGACATCATGACCTTTGCCATGAGCATTGACCAATTGGAAGAATTTACAGGCCTTGACTTTTTTCCGTTGATTCCTGATGACTTAGAGGACAAATTGGAAAGGGAATTGAATAAAGGGCTTTGGAAGTAAATTATACCCCTCATAATCCATAAAAGTTATTTTACACTTGCCAACTCTAATTTGATCTGCTTGATTCTATCCTGGAAATTGGTTTGTTTGATATCAAAATCAGAGTAGCTAATGGCATCAAGGTATTGAGTGATTTGCTCAGGATGGTCAACAGGATGTCCATCATAATCGACATAACGCATCGTTGACCAAAGCACATTTTTCAATTCATTCTCTTCTTCATTGGTCATAAAATATTCAACCAGCATTGAGTTCTGATTGTGCCAGATGATGCGAGAAAATATCTTCACCCATTCTCCCATAGGAGCAGGACGTATATAAGCGATTTGATGGTTATAAACTACCCATACAGCACTAAATTCCTTAAATATCAAGGATTGTTTTATCCCATAAAGTTTAGGAACTTGATCTTCTCTGGCATTGAAATAGTAGTCAAAATATTTGGCATTATTCAAATGTCTGAGTGGGTCACAATCCTGAAAACGAATCAATGAACTTGATTTAGTCGTTTTTTGATATGCTTTGTTAGGATCAAAATTGAACATTCTTATAAATAATTTTCTTTCAAAACCTGTTTATGATGCTCTACATGCCCTGCCAAGATATACATCTGAGCTCGAACAGATATAGGAAAGCCACTGGCCTTTCCCATATTTTTTGACAACTCAGGGTCAAGATTTTCAATCATAGAAATATTTCCCTTTCTCACATTGTTAAACTCATCAACCAATGCTTCAAAAGCATTAGGAGTATCATTTGAGTTAGTCATATAGTCTTCCTGATCCATCCCTGGGAGTTCAGCTGATTTGTTCTTCGCAATAGAGTGTACCCTGTAGCCAAAAACGATTTCGGTATCTATTATGTGTCTCAATACCTGTTTTACAGACCACTTTCCTTCTGCATATTTATAACTATACCTTTCTTCAGGAATGGCATTCAAAAACCTCACAATGCTTTTTCGTTGTGTTTTTAAAAACTCAACAATGTCTTTGGTTCGAACTTTATCCATATAAGGTTGATAAAATTCATTGTATTCTCCTTCTTCTGGTTTTTCTATCATATCAATTAGTTTACAGGTTTACGATTCTTTAAACCAACCTGCGTATTTTATATAATTAACGGCTGTCCTTTCTATCAATCCCACTCCACCTTCGCCAATTTCCTTTACTTTTTTTGCCGGGTTTCCCACATAAATAGAATTAGGTTCAATCACTTGATTTTGCAAAACAATTGCTCCTGCACCTATGATTGAACCACTTTTTACTACCGCATGATCCATAACTATTGCTCCCATTCCAATCAGTACATTGTCTTCGATTGTACATCCATGAACAATGGCATTGTGACCAATAGATACATTTGATCCTATGGTAGTGCCTGCTTTTTGATACGTACAATGTATGACTGCTCCATCCTGAATATTCGTATTTTCACCAATTTTAATAAAATTGACGTCACCTCGCACTATCGCATTGTACCAAATCGTACAGTTATTCCCCATTTCCACATCGCCAACGATCACTGACGTTTCAGAATACCAACAGTTTTCTCCAAACACTGGCTTCTTCCCATTTATTTCTCTTATTACTGACATGTCTGCAATTTAAAAATAGCGATCAATATGTCAGTGAAAATTCATTAAAAGAAAAATAGCGTCAAATGTCATCAACAAATCTAATCAAAATTTAAAGTATTTATTTGAAGCCACAATTTCTAGGACCGGCAAATGATTTCCTTTTCAAAAAAATCATTCATATGCCTTGTACTTCTTTCTTTTTCCCTTTTTATTAATGAAATACCACTGTCCGGTTTCCTTTCCCACTTTATAATAACCCTCAAATAGCGCTCGCCCTTTATCATCAAAAAATTGGAAAAATCCGTGTTTATTTCCCTTTCTATAATGTCCCAACTCTATCAGTACTCCTTCTTCGTTGTAACTCAGCCACTCTCCTTCCGGCAGGCCCTCTTTATAACTTCCAATTCTTTCTGGTTTCCCATTTTCAAAATAGGCAACCCATTCTGCTTCATATAAACCTTCTTTATAAATACCTTTTCTTTTTATTGACCCATTTTCATGGTAGTAAAAAGCAGAATCAGAAGGCACCCCATTCTTCCAGGTCTCAAGAGATAACAAATTACCCTCAGGACTAAAATTCTTAACTGAACCGTATAATAGGTCATCCTTATAGGATTCAATTGAATTGCGGGAGCCATTTGGGTAAAAATACAGCCATTTGCCTTGCTTTTGATTCAACACCATCTTACCAACTGACCTTAGCTGACCATTGCTATAAAATGTAGAATCCACCTGTTGGCCAAGTCCAACATTACATGACAAAAGAAAGCCAGTAAAAATAAGTCCAAAACGAATTGTATTCAAAATCATACTTCAAGTATAGTTCAATACCCACAAATCAAGCTGTAAATAGCTATTAACACAAATGTGCTAGTCAAAAAAACAAAAAATAAGCATCCTTATTATAATATAAATAACCCTTTATTTAAGGGTTCCTTTTTAATAATTAGTGGATTAATTAAAATATATTTGTAATCTTTTCAATTGAAGTGAAAAAGAATTAAAATTGAATTTAAGAATTTTCATAAATCAACACACGTATGATAATCAACCTAAAACAAACCAAAATCTATTTGTCATTGGCTGTAACGGCTCTTTTCTTGTACTCATGCGGTGATTCAGGAAAGAAAAATGCTGCTAGTGAAAAAGCTGCCGCATTCAATGAAGCTGAAGCAAAAATCATCGATGAAATCGACAAGGTAGTGCATGAGTTGCCACCACCATCTGAAGTGCCTTATATGCTACAAGCAACAGGTGCTGATTACAATCCCGCCTTACCCAATCCATTAGAGAATGCAAGCAAATATCAAAATTCTATGGATAAGTCGGCATTAAACCTAGGTGGGTACGCTACAGACATAGGTTATCTCACCAGTAACGACAAAACACAAGAGGCATTGAAATACATGGAAGTATGTCAAAAACTTGCTGATAAGGTTGGTATTGCTTCTGCTTTCGACCTTGATATGATGGAGAGGTTTGAAAAAAACTTAGGCAACAAAGATTCACTTTCTAATCTGATCAACATTGCCATTACATTGGCTGAGGACAAACTAGAAGACAGTGACAAACTAAATATGGTCGCTATGATTTTATCAGGCAGTTACATAGAGGGTTTGTATTTATCTGTAATGGTCATTGACACTTACCCGGATGATATGTTATCTGAAGATAGCCGCAACTTAATCCTTGAGCCTTTGATGCGAGTG
>CAXBNB010000235.1:0-6513 GCA_963976505.1 uncultured Reichenbachiellaceae bacterium | reverse complement strand
TTGAGTGCTTCTGCTGCAATTAAAAGAACTTCTGCATATCTGAAAATGGTGTAATTAAAATCCGACCGTCTTCCAGATCCACTGTTATTTCCCACAAACCTATTGTACTTGGCAATATGAGGTCTCTTAACTACTGGAAAATCTGAATAATGCACTAATTCACCGTTTCCATTTACAACAGTGGTATCAAAAGCTACTCCTTTACGGTAGTCTCTATCATCCCAATCGTCATATACATCCATTGATGGCACAATAATACTCCATCCACCAGCAGAACCAGAAACTCCACCTACACCTGTCAATGGAGACATGGTATCGTCGTTATCAGAATGTCGCTGCTGACCTAAAAAATCCACAGCAAGTATATGCTCTTCAATGCCATTCTGTTTGGATGAATTAAACAAATCCTGATAATCATCTACTAAATCGTAACCAAAATCGTCCTTGTTATCGATCAGCCATTTGGCATTGTCATACGACTTTTGCCAGTTTTCGATGGTAAGATGTACAGATGCCAAAGCAGCTGCCACAGTTCCGCGAGACACCCTTGTACGTGCACTTGCTGCATATTCGTCAGGCAGTCGCCCTTCTACAAAAGCAAAATCAAGGTCTTCAATAATCTTGATATAAATTTCTGACTCTGGAGTTTTTCCAATACTAGCTGCCTCTGCCACTTCAGTTACAGGTGCATCAAAATAAGGCATATCACCAAATACCTGAACGTAGGTAAAATAAGCTATAGCCCTCAAAGCCCTTGCCTCTGCTTCAAGCCTCAATTTTAATGCTTCATCTGCATCAATTTGACGTGCCCCTTTTATGGTAGTATTGGCAGCATTTATAATATCAAAAGCTCTGGTCCAAATAATAGAAGAGTAGTAATTTTCAGCAGTTGCTCTAAACTCATTGATCTCAAAGTTTTGAGATGCAGCACCCGAGTTTCCAACATCTACCATATCACTTAAGAGAACAAGTGCCTGTGTAAACTCACCTCCCCAGGCAACATCTGAAGTCATTCTGCCATAAATTCCGAATATAGCAGCTTCAACATCAGAATAAGATTGAAAAAATCCCTCAGGAGCAAGAATTGACTTAGGTTCTTCCTCTAGATCAGAGCAACCAACAAGTACTATAAAGGTACTTACAAACAATATTTTAATATAATTTTTCATTTTATTTTCTATTTAGATTTTAAATAAATGTGATACTAAAATCCCAAGTTTATCCCAACAGTAAAGTTTTTAGTGTTTGGGTAACTACCAAAATCAACACCACGAGAAAGTGTTGATCCTCTACCACTTTCTGGGTCGTATCCTTTGTAGTCTGTGCTTGTCCATAAATTTTGTCCACTCACATATATCCTCAAAGACCTGATGTTCAGTTTACTTATAAGATCTGATGGAATATTATATCCAATTGCGATGTTTTTCAATCTGATGTAACTACCATCTTCAATCCATCTACTTGACAAACGCTGCACTCTGTTAATTGATGCACTTGGCACATCGGTATCAGTATTAGTAGTTGTCCACCTATCAAGAAGTGCTGTAGTAACATTTCTACGTCCAACTCCATCTTCTAACCACAATCTGGTATAATTCAGCATATCATTGCCTTGCATTCCTTGGAAGAAGATATTCAAATCAATGCCTTTGTAACTAAAACTGTTTGTCCATCCCCAATGAAAATCGGGGTTTGGGTCTCCAATTACGGTACGATCCTTATCGTCTAGTATTCCATCCTCTTCAATATCCCTAAATCTTTCACCTCCTATACCTTCAGCACCGGTCAATAGTTCATCTCCACTTTGTTGTACTCCTTCATATACATATCCATACATAAGTCCCAAAGGCTCCCCTTCACGCAATACATGAGTAGTGTTGATACCTACAAAATTTCCAGGTCTGTTAGAATAAAAAATATCTTGCCCTTCATCAGGAAGTTTTTTTACCTGATTTTTGTTGAAGGCTATATTAAAGCTTGAATTCCACTTAATGGCCTTTACAATATCTCGAACCTGGAGTGACATTTCCAATCCTTTATTTCCGGTTTTTCCGATATTTTTGAGATAGGTTGAACCTACACCAATATAGCGGGGAATAGGAGCATCAAACAAAAGATTTGATGTCGTCATGTCATAATAATCAGCTGTCAAAATCACCTTATCCTTAAATAAACCTAAATCAAGACCAAAATCAGATTGAGCCGTTCTTTCCCAGATCAAATCCCCATTGGCAAGAGTAAGGGGGCTTACTGCATTGACAGTGGCTCCATTAAACACTGCGAAAACGAAACGCAAAGTAGCTAGCGATGAATAAGCACCAACTGATTGATTACCTGATACTCCGTGGCTTGCTCTTACTTTCAGTTGACTCACCACTTCTGATCCTTCTAAAAAGGCTTCATTATGAGCATTCCAGGCAAAAGCTCCTGATGGAAAGAAATTCCACTCATTGCCTTTTGCTAAAGTTGAAGATCCATCTCGTCTAGCGGTAGCTGTAAACAAGTAGCGGTCTTTGTAGTTATAATTTACTCTTCCAAAATAGGAAAGCAAATCTGTTTCGGAAAGGTTAGAATTAGGGCGTTCGAAAGTGGCAGCAGCACTCAGATTCCAATATTCAGTGGCATCCGTCAAAAATCCACTTCCAGATGCCGATGATGATGCTGAGGTACTTGACTGATAGGAATACCCCGCCAGTGCCGTAAAAGTGTGATCATCACCAAAATTACGAGAGTATGTTAAGTAATTTTCTGACAACAAACTTGTATTTTTCCTAGTATCGACTTTTCCAATGCCACCAAAACCTCCAGCATAAGTCAGTTTACTAGATTGATAGGATCCACTCATTGAATTGGAAGTAGTAACTCCTAAAACAGTTCTGAATTTCAAATCATCAAGTATTTCCAATTCAGCAAATACACTTGATTGCAGGTAATCTGTAACACTCTGAGAGATTCTCTCCTTAGCCATGGCCAATGGATTGTCAAATCCGATTAAGTTTGGGTCTGTAGTATAAGTCGCTCCATCATTTCCGTATGTTCCTAGAGTAGGAGAAAACACTAGTGCAGTAGTAAGTACCCCACCTCCCTGACTTCCAGGAGTTCCTTCTTTAGAAGATATTTGATTGCTATCCGATCTCCTAGCAAAAAGGTTTACGCCCACTTTTACTCTATTGGATAATTGAGCATCTACATTACTGGTTAATGAATATCTTTTAAAATCAGAATTAATTACTATTCCTTTTTGATCGTACATAGTACCAGAAACATAATATCTGACATTTTCATTACCACCTGAAATGGATAAATTATGATTTTGAATATGCCCTGTCTGTAGAATTTCATCCTGCCAGTCTGTACCTTCACCTAAAGAAGAAGGATTTGAAAAACTTGGTGTACTTCCACTCAAATCATCAAGTTCATTCATGTACTCTGCATATTGAGTGGCATTTACCAAATCGTATTTTTTGATTTGTTTTTGTGTAGAAAATGAGGTTGCATAATTTATTCTCGATTTTCCTGCACTCCCCCTTTTTGTAGTAATCATCACCACTCCGTTTGAACCTCGTGACCCATATATTGCAGTCGCAGAAGCGTCTTTTAACACTTCAATTGACTCTATATCATCTGCTGGAGGTAATGTTCCATTGGGAAATCCATCAACTACAAACAAAGGACTATTGGAGGCATTGATCGAAGAATTTCCTCTTATCAATATAGAATAACTTGAACCCGGTTCTCCGCCATTTGTTGATTGCACTTCCACGCCAGACATCCTTCCTTGCAAAGCCTGAACAGGATTTACCGTAGGAAATTGGTTGAGCTCATCAGATTTCACAGAAGCAACGGATCCCGTCACATCCGATTTCTTAACTGTTCCGTAACCCACAACAAGAATCTCATCAAGGGCTGTAACGTCAGCATCTAGAGCAACGTCAATTGATGTACGAATACCGACAACAACTTCGCTAGAAAGGAATCCTACTGAACTAAATACCAGAATCGAATTTTCATTTGGGACCGCTAGGGCATAGTTTCCTTCAACATCCGTTACAGTACCTGAAGTAGTTCCCTTAATAATAATATTTACGCCAGGCAGTTCACTACCAGTTTCATCGGTGACTTTACCAGATACATTTATATCTTCCAAGAAACTGATAACTTCTTCAATAGCTCTGCTTTGTTTTCTGCTTTTGAGTGCATTAATATTCTGATTTACCCTCTTGAACTTCAGGTCTGACACTTTCGATATATTCAATAGTACCTCTTCAACTGTCAACTTTCCAAAGGAATGAGGAACTTTTACGGACGAATCAATGTCCTTTTCTTCATAGTTGAGCTTCAATGCAGTTTGAGCCTCAATAGAATTAAATGCCTCTATAATAGTGGTCTGTGTTCCTTCCAGATTTATGTAAATTTCCTTTACACTCAAATCTTTTTGCGCAGAACTATCAAATGCTACAAGGATATTGATTGCCAACAATTGCATCAAAAACCCATACATTGCAAATTTAGACAGCATGATAATACGCTTAAGTAAAAATTTATTCATAATTTTAAATGTTTTATTAAATTAATATTACCTGATGCATACTATCCCATCTCAATCCTTGATTGATTCAGGATGTTTGGCATCAACCTGATCGGGTTCTGGCAGGAACCCGATTTTTTTTGTTTTCGTTCAAATCATATTATCTTTTTTTTAGGTCTGACAATCACTTTTTTCTCTCCTATTTCAAAATCAAACTCTTTTGAATAGGAAATACTCTGAAGAACATTCTCCAAGGTCTCTTTAGAGAACTCTCCTGTATAATTCCAAGTCTGGTCTGTATCTTTTTCGATAGTTACTTCAACTCCATACCATCGTTCCAATGTTCTAAAAACTTTGGCCATAGATGCACTCTTAAAGTAAATGTTTCCGTCCTTCCAAGATAGTTCGCCTTTGTTGAGTGTTTCTACTCCTATTTCGCCTGACACAAAATGTTTCTTATATTCTTCGCCAGGTTTCAAAATGAACGCTTTATCCTCAGCTCCTTTTTCTTCCTGAATCTTTACAGATCCTTCTACTAGTGCCACTTTAACTTGGCTTTCATATGCAAAACCCCTAACGTTAAATGCAGTACCCAAAGCTTCAATTACTTGTCCTCTGGAGGATACTTTGAATGGAAGTTCTTTGTTTTTAACTACTTCAAAAAATGCTTCTCCTTCTAGTCGTACGTAGCGATTATTTGTTCCGTAAACGGTACTATAATATAATTTGCTTTCAGAGTTTAACCAAACTACTGTACCATCTGGCAACCGAACTGTCGTCTTTCTACCTGCCGGGTTTTCCTTTACGATTTGATGTATTTCAGCAATAGGCTCCTGATTTTTTTGTTGGTTGGAAAAATTATATATCCACAACATGCCTACTACTACTAAGGCAGCTGCAGCAGCCCATTTTGTGAAATGGAGGTATTCTCTTTTCTGGTTGTAGAACTGGACGGTTTTTCCAGTTTCTTTATTTATTCCCGATATTTCCGCCTCTACTCTAGAGTAGAGTTGATCTATATTTCCTGTTCTATGTGTTAAGCGGGAATTTAGCCATACTTCTTTTAATTCTTCAAATTCAAGTCTGTTGGTCTCAGACTCAGACAACCACTCTCTGAGGTCACTGATTTGATCTGCATTGGCTTGTTTGCTTAGAAAAGCTGATATTAACGTATAGTGGGTGTTTTCTTCCATTGTCTATTACTGTTCAATGTCAGTAACACAGAAAACACACGCTCCCCCCACGGGCTATTAAATATTTTCGAAAATTTTAAATAAAAGGACTGAGACAAATAAGAAAATCAGCTGACAATCGTCATTTTACTATTGCCTAATGAACGGTAATCGTCAATAGCAGAACGTATTCTCTTTAAGGCCTTTGACATTTGATTTTCAACTGTTTTGGTAGATATATCCATCAGTTCTGCCACTTCTGCATAACTCATGTGCTCTTCTTTCACCATCTGAAAAACCATTCTACATTTTTCAGGCAATTCAAAAACAGCTGTTTTTATTACTCCTTTCAATTCTTCAGCCAATAATTTAGTCTCCCCATCTTCAAATATCAGCTCCTCTTCAGGAGGAAAGTTTTCCAACCCAACAAATTGCATTTTGTTATGGTCCCTTAAAAAATTGAATGCCAAATTTTTTGTTGCAATGAAAAAGTAGTTCTTACTCCCAGCACCCAGTTTAAACTTTTCACGGTTATTCCAAAATTTAATTAATACATCGCATGCAATCTCTTCAGCAGCCTGTGTATTCTTTATAAGGTACTTTGCATAATTTATTAGTTTGGGTGCTAATTCATAGAAAAGCTTCTTGAATGCCTGTTGGTCATTGTTTCGGACCGCATGCAGCAGCAGCGCGGCGACCATCGCATCCGGCTACTACATGCCCGCTATGCAGACCTCGTTGGTGTATCCGACGCCGGGCGTGGCCTACGCGGGCGCGGCGTACACCAACTTCACCACGGCGGTAAAGACCGCG
>CAXBNB010000234.1:0-6518 GCA_963976505.1 uncultured Reichenbachiellaceae bacterium | reverse complement strand
CCAAGAAATCATTTGGGCCAACCTGATCGAAAATGAGATGCTCTATGAAAGAAATGACTACATGAAAAACAAGTTTATTGGAGAAAGACCGAACGTCAGTGAAATCAGTGAAAATTGCCCTGGTAGGGTAGGTGCCTGGTTGGGATGGGAGATCGTGAAAAAATACATGGACAAAAATAGCGATGTGACCGTCTCTGAATTAATGGCTGAAACCGATTCACATAAAATATTTCAGATGGCGAAATACCGTCCTAAGAATTCTGAATAGAACTTAGCAATGCTTTTGTAAAGTCAAACTGCCTCTGAGACAACTCCTCTAACGAAAAGCTGTTTTCTGCCAATTGCCGTGAATTTTTTTGAAATGACTTTAGAATCTCTTTGTTGTCGATAAAAGTGAGGATCTTTTCTGTAAAAATCTGAGTAGAATCGGGTGGATAAGTAAATCCAGCATCATTTGATTCTATGAGTTTCTTTATCCAGCCATCAAAATTTGTAATAATTAGTTTTCCAGAAGCCAACCCATCAAATAACTTATTTGGACTACCCGTATTGATAGACTTTATGTTGATGAAAGAGATGTAAATGGCATCCGAAACATTATGTACTTCTTTGATCTCCTTTTTATTAGTATGTGGCAAAAAGACCACATTTTTCAGGTCATGATCTTCTTTATACTTTAAGAGCCTTTCTTTTTCAGCACCTTCCCCAACCACTAAAAACTTAATAGGCAAATGCAGCGATGCTTTTGCCGCTTCTAGTAGGTATTCCAAATGGTTGGCAAGGCCGATTGCTCCAGTATAGCTAATTACAAATTCATTCTTTATTCCGTATTTCTGTTTGATTGCTTCCTGTTTTTCTTCCGGCTGAAAAAAGTTGATATCTGCAATGTTTGGAATTACCTCTATCGGTTTTTCCGGAACTATTGATTGGATATGCTCCGCTATTCCGGGGGATAAAGCCACTAACCCTGAGGCATTTCTATAACACAATTTTTCAAATCGAAACAGAACAGATTTTAGAAATGGGCTTTTTACTGCTCCAATTTCCACTGGAATGAGTGGCCACAGGTCACCCACTTCAAAAATATAAGCAATATTCCTTGTCCATTTAATCCAAAGTGCGACAAGCCCTGTGGTAAGTGGAGTAGTCATGACATAGCAAAGATCAATTTTTTTAATGGCCATTGATTTTTTACTTGCCAACAATGCAAATTTCAAAAAGGCTCTAATCCTTTTCCTAAAACTAAAATTATTATCGTAAGGGACAGGAAGAAAATGTACTCTTATGCCATCAATATTTTTGGTTTCACTAAAGTCCTTATTGTGGGTAGTTATGACCTCTACTTCAACCCCTTTTTTTACCAATTTGCGAGTAAGGTAATATGACCTGACTCCTCCTCCTTCATCTGGAGTTCGGAAATATTGATGGATATAAAGTACTTTCAAGTTGATTGAGGAAAGAATGCAATTTATTTATTATTTTTAAACTATAATGTATTCTAAAAAATGAATCCAATGAGTGCGAATACCTTAACAATCAAGTTGAAGACCCTGATGTGTTATCAAATCGATGAAGAAAAATTCGATGACATCTTTATCAAATACAATGGCAATTCAATATGGCCTACCGATAAAAAGCACGAGGACGTTTCTATAGGTAAATATAAACTTGGTGTGACTATTTCTGGTGCAAAACCTAATGAAGAAATTACTCTTGAAATTTGGGATCATGATACATTTAGTCCCAACGATCTATTGGGCAAAATGAAAATGATACCTGATCAGCCAGGAGGAGGTCCGTACATGGTAGATATGAAAACGACCCATGAAAAAGATATGGCGAGGTATTCTATTGAATGGGAGGTATTGTAAAAGACCTACTCCTTCACTATCTCAAAACTATGTGTCAAGTTAATGTCTTTTCTCAAAGAATCAGAAACAGAACAGTAATTGTTAACAGCAAGAGTAACAAGTCGTTCAGCTTCTTTTTCGGTCAGGTCTGGTGAGTAAATGGTATATTTTAAATCTATATCAGTATAACTTTTAGGGTCTTTTTCTCTTCTGACCCCAGAGATTTCTGCCTTTAGATCGATAAATGTTTTCCTCCTTTTTTTAATCATCGATACCAAATCAACAGCGGCACAGCTGGCCAGTCCTGCAAGCAAAAGTTGCATCGGAGAAAACGCTTCCTTGTCTTCTACTGCGAGCATATCTATTGGCAAAACATTGCCAGACTCATTGATCGCTTCGTATTTTTTGTCTTCTTTATAATTTAATTTAATAGCCATGTCTTCTTTTTATAATTCGTGTGCAAAACTAAACATTCAGCCTAGTTTCAAAAATAGAATCTTAGAGCTTGTACTTTTTCCAAAATGGGAGTTTTAACAAAAACTCATAAACGACTTTAGCCATTTCGGGCGTACGTAGGTACCCAAACGATTTGTGCGCGTTTTCAGTTGCCCAGTTTTTATAATCATTGTAAATGTTTTTATCTATCGGTAGCACACCATGTTTGTTGGGTAGAAACTCATCGCTCAGGTCGTCATTGGCAGCAATGCCATCGTCAATATCAGCAAAATTGTACCATTTTTTTATGTTGTCAGGTGTTTTGCGTCTCGTTTTAGAGGTATAAGCAATACTGTGTTCATCAAAAAATTTTGAGATGACCATGGGCAGACCCAGTGGCGAACCAATGGTTACAAAAGTATCTATCTCCACTTCTTCTTGTAGAGAAAACAGTACATCATAAGCGATAATAGATCCCATTGAATGAGCAATAAGCATTATTTTGTTTCCCTTATTTTTTAATAGTATGCTCTTAAGCCTTTGGCGTATGATTTCTCGTGCCAAACTTTCATGTTCTACCTCGTCGGTCAGTAGGTCTTCTTTATAGTAAATATCAAGGTCTTTGTATTTTCTTCTAATCACCAGATCTGCGAAATAGTTGAAATTGATAAAACTGTTTTTACTTAAAAATATACCATCTATTATGGTTTCAAATTTGTCAAATAGCTTTTTTCCTAAGCTGCCTTTACTAGGTCGCTGAAACGATTGCATAGGCACATACGGCTCATCTATGTACCTTGGGTGCTTGCTGTCTTTTATAGTAGGGTCTTCAGGTTTTTCATAAATTACATCTGACCAGTAAACCATGCGGAATCTAAAAAATGTACGGAAATGCTGGTGCCTGTAAAGTCCATCCATAATGGATTTCCTCCACCATTTGGCAAGTAGTTTTCTTGGTGGCTTGTTGCTCAAACCATGTATGCCAATGATGATTTTTCTTTCCTTTTTGAATGGATTTTTAAACATAATCAAATATAGCAAACGGTCTGTGAGTTCAACAAAATAGCGGAGTAATTACATGTTTCTTCTGTATTGCCCACCTACTTCAAAAAGTGCATTGGTGATTTGTCCCAAAGAGCAATATTTGGCAGTCTCCATCAATGCTTCAAAAATGTTTTCATTCTGAATGGCATGGTTTTGAAGTTTTTGAAGCATTTGTGGCGCCCTCTCTTGATTAGTTTTATGAAGATTTTGGAGCATTGCAATTTGATGGTCTTTTTCCTTTTTTGTAGCCCTGATCACTTCACCTGGGATTACGGTAGGGGAGCCTTTGGAAGACAAGAAAGTATTGACTCCTATGATAGGAAATTCTCCGGAATGCTTCAGGGTTTCGTAGTACAGACTTTCTTCCTGAATTTTTGTCCTTTGGTACATGGTTTCCATAGCACCTAACACCCCACCTCTTTCTGTTATTCGATCAAATTCTAGCAGCACAGCATCTTCTACCAGATCAGTTAATTCTTCGATAATGAACGATCCTTGTAGAGGGTTTTCATTCTTGGACAGACCTAGCTCTCGATTGATGATCAACTGAATAGCCATGGCACGCCGAACTGATGCCTCTGTCGGGGTGGTAATGGCCTCATCATAAGCGTTGGTATGAAGAGAATTACAATTGTCATAAATGGCATACAATGCCTGCAGGGTAGTACGGATGTCATTGAAATCAATTTCCTGCGCATGCAGTGACCTGCCACTGGTTTGAATGTGATACTTCAGTTTCTGAGACCTTTCATTTGCCTTGTATTTCAGTTTCATGGCCTTAGCCCATATTCTTCTGGCTACTCGACCTATCACAGCATATTCCGGATCAATTCCATTGGAAAAAAAGAAAGAAAGGTTTGGTGCAAAGTCATCAATATCCATTCCCCTGCTTACATAATATTCGACAAATGTAAATCCGTTGGACAGGGTCAAAGCCAGTTGAGTGATAGGGTTGGCTCCAGCCTCAGCAATATGATAACCTGAGATGGATACCGAGTAAAAATTTTTAATTTTTTGATCTATAAAATACTGCTGTACATCACCCATTATACGCAGTGAAAACTCCGTCGAAAAAATACAAGTATTCTGTGCCTGATCTTCTTTTAGTATATCTGCTTGAACTGTACCTCTTACATTTGTCAGGGTACTGGCCTTGATTTTTTGATAGACATTCGCTGGCAACACCTGATCACCAGTAACTCCAAGCAGCATCAGGCCAAGCCCGTCATTGCCATCTGGAAGACCTCCAGCGTATTGTGGTCTTTGGCTTTCTGTTTGATTGTAAATGGCAGCTATTTGCTGTTCTACCTCTTCTTCCAAGCCATTTTCCTTAATGTACAATTCACATTGTTGATCAATAGCAGCATTCATAAAAAAGGCACAGATAGTGGCCGCTGGGCCATTGATGGTCATGGATACTGAAGTGGTTGGCTTACACAAGTCAAAGCCGGAATACAGTTTTTTCGCATCATCCAGACAACAAATATTCACCCCTGAGTTTCCGGTTTTGCCATAAATGTCTGGACGATAATCAGGATCTTCTCCATACAGTGTCACAGAATCGAAAGCCGTTGATAGTCGTGCCGAAGGTAAATCTTTGGAAACGTAATGAAACCGCTTGTTGGTTCTTTCCGGTCCTCCTTCTCCTGCAAACATTCTGGTAGGGTCTTCTCCTTGTCTTTTAAAAGGAAACACCCCTGCAGTGTAAGGAAACTCGCCCGGTACATTTTCTTGTAAAGTCCATTTGAGAATGTCGCCCCAGCCTTCATATTTGGGCAAACAAACTTTTGGAATTTTAGAATGAGACAGAGATTCTGAAAAAAGACTGACATGAATGTCTTTGCCTCTTACCTGATAAACAAAATCATCAGATTTATATGCCTTGAGCTTTTCATTCCACGCTTCAATGATTTTGAGGTTGTGTGGATCAAGATCAAGCCCTTTTTCTTTGTAAAGTGTATCTAGTTTGGTGGTTAGTTCCTCATCCTCTGACAGATCAGTTGTTTTTTTGATGCTGTATAAGTTTTGGGCAATTTCTTTTTGGCTTTCTACCCATTGATCATAATCCCTGATACTGTCTGTAATCTCCGATAAATACCTGATGCGTTTAGGTGGAATGATTAAGTTTTTTTCAGACAACTCATTGGATGAAGAAAAAGAAGACTTTAGTTCCCAGTCAGGATTTTCACCAAGCTTATTCATGATGGCCTGATACAGCGTATTCATCCCTGGGTCGTTGAACTGTGACGCGATGGTACCATATACCGGCAAATCAGAATCGAGTGAATCCCACAATTGATGGTTGCGTTGGTATTGCTTTTTGACATCTCGGAGTGCATCCAATGCACCTCTTTTATCAAATTTATTGAGTGCGATAATATCCGCAAAATCAAGCATATCAATTTTCTCCAACTGAGTAGGTGCACCGTATTCTGGCGTCATGACATAAAGCGACAAATCGGAATGTTCTACGATTTCTGTGTCTGACTGACCTATTCCTGAAGTTTCCAGAATGATAAGGTCAAAACTGGCAGCTTTTACTATGTCAACAGCTTGCTGCACATATTTGGAAAGAGCCAGGTTAGATTGCCTGGTGGCAAGAGAGCGCATATATACCCGAGGGCTATTGATAGAGTTCATGCGGATCCTGTCTCCAAGTAAGGCTCCACCTGTTTTTCTTTTAGAAGGATCTACAGAAATAATGGCAATCGTTTTGTCCTCAAAATCAGTTAGAAATCTACGTACCAACTCATCCACCAGAGAAGACTTACCCGATCCTCCAGTACCTGTTATGCCGAGTACAGGTGGAAGTGAATTTTTTTGGTCACTGTATATTTTGGATAAAATTGGCGTTGACTTTTCCGGAAAATTTTCTGCTGCTGAAATTAACCTAGCTATGGATTTAGCATCTCTTGTTATTAGTCCTTCAGCCTCTTGATTCAATTTGTCTCCTATGGGAAAATCACTTGCAGCTACCATGTCGTTGATCATGCCCTGCAGTCCCATTGCCCGCCCATCATCTGGGGAATAAATCCGAGCTATGCCGTAATCATGTAATTCTTTTATTTCATCAGGCAAAATCGTACCACCTCCACCGCCAAATATTTTGATGTCTCCACTGTTGTTTTCCAAAAGCATGTCATGCATGTACTTGAAATATTCAACATGGCCACCCTGATAGGATGTAAT
>CAXBNB010000233.1:0-6525 GCA_963976505.1 uncultured Reichenbachiellaceae bacterium | reverse complement strand
TATTCCAGATGGTAATTTATTTTCGAAAACTGATCCTTCGGCTTTACCAGAAATATTTGTAATGGGTTGTCGAAACCCCTTTCGGATATCAGTGGACCAACAATCCGGCATATTGTATTGGGGCGAAGTAGGTCCAGATGCCTATGCAGACACAGAAAGAGGACCAAAAGGATATGATGAAATCAATAAAACGAAAACTGGAGGCTTTTTCGGGTGGCCATATTTTATAGCTAACAACCTGCCCTATGCCAAATATGACTATGATAGAGAAACAGCAGGTTTAAAATTTGATCCCAATAAACCTGAAAACAACTCCCCTAACAACACAGGTAAAAAGGTACTACCACCTGCAAAACCTGCGTTTATATATTATCCATATATCACTTCTGAAAAGTTTCCAGAACTTGGAGAAGGAGGAAGAACTGCCATGGCAGGTCCGGTATATCACTACAATTCAACCATTAACACTGACACCAAGTTTCCAGCCTATTTTGACAATGCATTATTCATTTATGACTGGATGAGGGGATGGGTGAAAATAGTAAGGATGGACGAAAACGGTGAGTTAGTAGAAATTGAAAATTTCATGCCTTCTACCAGATTTAATGGTCCAGTTGATCTACAATTTGGTTTGGATGGCTCCTTGTATGTGATGGAATTTGGCACAACCTGGGGAGACAATCCAGATGCACGTTTGCTCAAGATTGACTTTATAAAAGGAAACAGGCCACCACATGTTGAAATATCAGCAGATAAGACGGTTGGAAAATGTCCATTGGTAGTAAATTTTAGCAGCAACGGCACAGTCGATTACGATACGAACGACAAGCTGACATACTCGTGGCAATTCGATTCTGAGCAAACTCATTCCACTGAGTCAGAAACCTCTTACATATTCAAGAAACCAGGAATATATACTGCCAAACTAACTGTGACTGATAAAAGCGGAGCATCTACCACAAATAGCATACAGATTAAGGCTGGAAACGGTAAACCTAACATAAGTATTGAAATACCTGAAAGGGGAAGCTTTTACTGGAATAATGACCGTATTCCGTATGAAATACACCTCGTAGATGATGAAGATGGCAGTCTCAAACAAGGAACTATAAAAGCAGCAGACATAAAAGTAAGTTTAGAGAGAGTGAAAGGCATTCATACTATCGAGCAATCGGCTACAGGAATGAGTGAGCTGAAAAGTCCAGGAGAAAAGCTAATTGGAGAAAGTGACTGCTACAGCTGTCATAAGGTGGATAAAAGGGCTATTGGTCCTTCATTTGTTGAAGTGGCAGAGAAATACAAAAATTATAAGCAAGCCTCTGAATACTTGTCAACTAAAATACTAACAGGGGGAAGTGGAGTCTGGGGAGCAATAAACATGAGTGCCCATCCCCTATTTTCTACGGCAGAAGTATCCAGTATGGCGGATTACATTTTATCTTTATCCGGACATAATTCAAAAATAGAACAGATTCAGACAAAAGGGGTGATTGAAATTCCAAAGGACATTGAATCGGATATTGAGTTTACTTACATCATTAGGGCCAGTTACACTGATAAAGGCACCCCTGAAATGGACCCGATTACAGCGACTGCTATTCGTACAGTTCAGCCTCCAAAACTTCAAGCAGAAAACTTTTCAACTCATCGTGATCTATTGAGTGAAGCTGGAGACAACATGGTGTACATGGGATTTTCATCCACATACATTTCTTTTAAGAATATCGATCTTAACAATGTCGATTCCATTACTTTCAGGTACAGCTATAAGGGTCCCGAATGCTTTATTACAGTTAAATTAGACTCGGCCTCAGGACAGACAATTGGGAAGGCTCAATTCATTGGAGACGACCAACGACGAGGGATGCAGGAAATGACAATTCCTATTAGCGAAACCAAAGGTAAAAAAGAAATATTTTTCCTGCATAGCAAGGCGCCAGATATACATGAAGAAATAGGATTGGATTGGATCTATTTTCACCAAAGAAAATAAATTCAAAAAATCACAAATCCTACATAGACTTAATGCGAATATTTCTCCATTTAATATTGAGAGGATTTTCACTATCCGTAGAATGCACCTGTAAACCAATAAACCCTTCAGAATCCAGGTCATCAGTATAATTTGCAGCAGGCACTCCATTCAACCAACTTTTGATACTCGTGCCATTTGCCACCACCTTAAAGTGATTCCAACGACCCAATTTGTATGCTTTTTTAGCTGCAGGGTTATCACTTAAGTCATGTACCCACCCTCTTCGACCTTCGTCATAAATTCCACCACTCCTAGCTGTGGTATCAGGATCAATCTCTACCTGATATCCATGCACTAACCCATTGTTAAACTCAGGTAGACTATGACTCCTAACCTGTACCCCCGAATTATGATAATTGTTAGGAGCCAAATCCAAAATCACCTCAAACTCCAACACAAAATTGTCATAGCTCTTTTTAGTTACCAAAAATGTATTGCTGGTGTCTCTTGGTGTTGCAGTAGTTCCTACAATCATGCCTTCCTCAACTTTATAGGTGGCATCACCTCCAAGTTTCTTCCACCCATCTAGCGTTTTTCCATTAAAAGGATACTCCCAATTATTCTCAGTCTCTATCTCTGAATTCATGAGCTCAGAGGAGCTATTGTCTTTTTTTGTACTACAATTCAGCATGGCACAAGCCAATACCATTAAATATAAAATATCCTTAACTCTTTTCATTTCAAAGAAGATTTAAACAATACAAATAATTCTAAATGAATTGGTAATCAAAAATTACTTCTTTTGATCAACCATAAAGGATTCTCTTAGTTTTGAAGTGCCTCGAAAAAAGTAACCGACAACCAATTTGAATCATTCTACATGAATTAGACATCTAATAGCAATAAAAGGGTGACATTATGGGAAGAAAAGCCAATATTTTGGCTTAATATTAATATTTCAGAAACTAACGATTATTACTAATTCTCGTCAAGCGACGTTTCTTTTGACCTTAAGAATTGGTAAACGAACGGAAAATTGACCATCGCCATCTTCCACTTTGATTTTTTCTCCAGTAAGAAAGTCATATCTTGAACTGATGTTGTTCAATCCTACTCCGGAAGTTTTTTCTTTAGATACCACCGGATTCGTATTGTGACTCACACATACATGTTTGGAATCAATTGATATGGTAATAATTAGCTGATTTTCTTTCGAAATTTCATTGTGTTTAAATGCATTTTCCAACAACATTTGGAGTGCCAAAGGTGGAATTAAAGAATCAGAACTCACATTATGCTCACCTATGATATCTACATGAAGATTTTGTCTAAACCTAATTGTATTCAGGTACAAAAAAGATTTGACGTATTTCAACTCAGTATTCAAAGTAACAGCTTCATCAAACTGATGTTCTAAAACATAATGATATACATCTGCAAACTTCCTGATAAAATCGGCTGCCTTGTCCTGATCGGAATGCACCAATGACAACATTGCATTGAGCGTATTGAATAGAAAGTGAGGATTAACTTGATTTTTCAATGACTCATATTGAGAAACCAGGTTTTTATTCTTCAAGCGTTCAAGATCAATGGCTGTCTGTCTCCAAGACAACAAAAAAGACCTTCCATGCATAATAAAGGCAATAAAGAACGTCATCAAAACAGGCAATGAAAACATATATGCCCAGCCTTTATCTGCCATGACCTCATGCACATTAAGGTTGAGAAAAAACTCTAGATAAACTACTAGAATTAAATAAGATGAAAACACTGTATAACAAATGAGGGCAATCATTCCATACAAAAACCTTTTAGCTGGCTGACGGATCCATGACCATCGTTTATTTATGGATTTATCAATGAATACATTACCATTCATCAATACCGTCCAGAAAACTGTTGATAATAAAGTTGTAGAAATGAACTCCCTATATTCTCCTTGTTGGAGGATTTCAAGATTAATGAAAAAGGAGATTATTACTCCTCCTACAAAAGGAATGGCCAAGCAATAAAATATTGCTTTTTTTAGCGGGTATAAATTGACCGTTGACAAATCATAGCTGGTTGATTGAGTCATTAGAAGCTGCTGTTTTTGAAACACTCAAGTATAACCTTCACTTGAAATGCGACATTTTAAATAAGAAAATTAACACCCTTTATCTCATAAAAAAATATAAATATTCTTAATTGGCAAAGTACAATATTATTGGTGAATACTAAAATGAAGCGATGATAAATTTTCATATTTCACTGAAAATAAATTTTTCAACCCATTAATATAGAATGAAACAAGGCATTCAACCATTCCATATAAATTCCTTAGGAAATACCTAGCAGTCAGTTTAGGCTCTTAATAGTTAGGAATACTACTAATTGCAACCAATAATTGAATAATACTAACCTTAAAAACAAGCTAATGTACATCACATTTTATAGGCAGTTGTATTTTCTAGAATCTTTTAACAAGAGTAATAGCGATGTACTTATGTTTAGCTGCGTTTTTCACTTCTTTTGATCGAAAAATAACCGACACAAGATAATCAAATAACTTTCCGCTTCTTTGGATCCCCCAAGCATGGTGAAAAACCCATGGGGTAGATTCTTTTGTAAACTCACTTGGCGTGCCCAGAAAGTTACCATCAATAGTAGCATTATAAAAAACATGTTCCAAGCTGGCATTAAAATAAAAAAACAACTCCTGTAATCGTTCTTTTTGAGGTATATCCTTTGCCTTGGCAGCTTGTTGCCCCATTTTGCTGTAGGAATATATAGAATTATTTAAGTCACCTATTTTACCTAACCTCAATGTCATTCCAGACTTAAGGTTGTTTCGTATCGTACCAACCTGAGCAAATTGCTCCGCAATTAGGTCAAAAGAATTTCCAGCTTTTAAAATCCTTTTTTGATACAATACAGAAAAATTGGTCGCTAGCGTATTGTTGATTTGATATTTCCACCCATTAGGCTGTTTCATATTGAACAGATTATGCCACCAGATCTGAATGTCATCCGTTCTCGTTGCTGATCCAAGCCAACCCAAGTCATAATTGAAGGTCAAGGAAGAATTATTTTTAAAATGGTAGTTCATACCGACATTCATATAAAGCCAACCAGCATAAGGTCTATCAATATTAGCTTCTTCAGATTCATCTATATCATTTGGAGTGTACATTCTATGAACTAAATCATAAGAAACAATGGCTTTAGATAAATTATCCTTTTTATTAAACAGCCTATACCAGCCTCTGTTTTCATCAACCAATCTTCTGTATTTGATAAATATGCCACTGCTGTAATACTTATCATTCTTACCAAACAGCAAAGCATCATTATCAACTGTTAATATGACTTCTCTATCCAATACATTAGAAGGCTCATCTTGAGCTTTAAGACTCAATGAGCTCAAAATAACAACTGCGATAATGGTGAATCTGATCAAATCTAAAAGTATCGTTGAACCGCTAGATACAACGTCCGTTGTTATTGCGGTGAATCTGTAAAAATGCATCACGTCTGTCAATCGAAAAAATTATTGAAGGAATATTCAAGCAACACTTTGTTAATAATTGGATCAGAAATCAAAATTGAACAATATTGTCTTGCTTGGCACACATTATTATTCAAGATTTGCCCTTATGAACAATCAGTTGAAAAGCAAGTTGGAAGAAAGAAAACGAACTGGCAACATTCGTCGGCTGTCATCCAACAAGCACCTGATAGATTTTGTTTCCAATGACTACCTTGGGTTGTCACGTTCTAATGCACTTCACCAAAGGATTTCAGCCTATGATTACTCTAAAATCATCAATAAAAATGGCTCAACAGGTTCTCGATTGTTGGCTGGAAATACAGACGAATGTGAAGCCCTGGAAAGCAAGTTGGCAAACATATTTCAAGCAGAAGCGGCTTTGCTTTTCAATTCAGGTTATAGTGCGAACTTAGCCCTAATATCCTCTATTCCTCAAAAAGGCGATATGATACTGTACGACAGTCTGTCTCATGTATGCCTCAAGGAAGGCGCATGGTTGAGTAAAGCAGACAGCATTTCCTTTCGGCACAACGACTTAATTGACTTGGAGCAAAAACTTAAAAGAGCTCACGGAAGTATTTATGTTGTAATTGAATCAGTGTACTCCATGGATGGCGATAAAGCGCCCATATTAGAGATTGTAAAGTTGATAAAACAATACAATGCAGAATTGATTATCGATGAAGCACATGGCACAGGTGTATTGGGGGAAAATGGCTCAGGGCTGGTATGTGAACTAGGCGTAGAACAGAACTTACTTGGAAGGGTTTATACTTTTGGAAAAGGAATGGGTGTGCATGGTGCATGTATATGTGGCAGCCGAGATTTGATAGATTATTTAATCAATTTTGGTAGGCCATTTATCTACACTACTGCTCTTCCAATACATAGCATATTTTCAATTGATGCTGCATTTGATTTCCTGATAGAAAATCCCGGACTTCAGGAACAATTGAAGTCCAAAATTACAAAGTTCAGTCAGCTGTACCATGAACAAATAAGTGAACTCAATGGGATA
>CAXBNB010000232.1:0-6578 GCA_963976505.1 uncultured Reichenbachiellaceae bacterium | reverse complement strand
CAAAAAAACGGCAAAATCACCAATGCAAAATTATCAGAGGAAATAGGACTTTCTCCTGCTCCCACACTTGAAAGGGTGAAAAAGCTAGAGCAATCCGGAATCATAAAAAGTTATCATGCAGAATTGAATTCTGAAAAACTCGGGTTAGGAGTTAATACATTTGTCCAAGTGTCTCTTAAGGGTCATAATAAAACCAATATTGATATCTTTACCTCCAAAATAAAGGAGATTGATGAGGTCATAGAATGTCACCATGTTACCGGATCAGGTGATTTTCTACTGAGGGTCATAGCCAAAGATATAGCCAGTTATCAATTGCTGATGTTGGAAAAAGTAAGTGACATAGAAGTAGTTGATAGTCTGCAAACGATGGTAATTTTATCTACTTTTAAAGATTCAAAGTCGATTCCCATTCCTAATGACAAACGTTGAATATGATTATTGCAGAAAAAAACATAATTCTTAACAAAAAGCAGATCGATCAAAAAATCAAACGGATTGCTTATGAAATTTATGAAAATAATATAGATGAGAAACGGATAGTCCTGGCAGGAATTTCAGAAAATGGATACATTCTGGCCTCTCTGATAGAAAAAGAATTGAATATCATTTCACCACTACAAGTGGAAACAGTAAAAATTTCGATAGATAAGGATTCTCCTTCGACTAGCGAAATAAAATTGAGCAACACCCAAGTTAATTTTTCCAACAAAGCGGTCATTTTGTTGGATGATGTACTGAATACCAGAAAAACAGTAGCTTTTACACTCAAGGCATTTTTAAATTCCGATGTGAAAAAAATTGAGGTTGGAGTACTCGTAAATCGAAATCATAAACTTTTCCCTATTTATCCTAAATACACCGGATATGAACTGGCAACTACTTTCACCGAGCATGTGGAAGTATTGTTAAAAAAAGGAAAGGGAGTTTACCTATATTGAAGGCACTTTACACAAAAGATGTGTAAGGTTAATTAGCTGGTAATTAGTATTAAAGACAACTCATCATAACCAGAAATGACCTTCATGAGGTTGGGTACCTCTTGTTCTGAAGTCATAATTAATTCTAAAAGCTCTTTGATTCTTTGAGAGCGATCAAACCTAGACGCTTCGTGCCCGTCTGCATTGACCAAAAGAAACATGTGGTAATTGGTTTCTATGATTTCATATTCAAAACCCAACTCCTCCAAAAGGAAGGCATATAAGGCCGTTCCAGTCAAACAGCCATAGGTTCCTGTCTCAAACAAATCCTGAAATGACTGATACGGAACATATTCTTTCAAATATTCTTTATGAACCTGAAAAAATACTTTCTTCAATAATCGATGACTGTCATTCCATTTGAGTTGTTTCAATTTCAACTCATGGACGAATCCATCATAATTGGTTTTTAAATTTTTTCTGTCCTGAAACCTTGGAGCCTCATCAATATTCAACATCAGGTTAAACGCATGCTCCAAAGAATAATTATTCCTGTTTGTGGTACCTTCACCCGCATATCCTTCGGTGACTAAGGATGCAAGAATAAAGAAAAGAAATAGAATGTTGAAGCGTTTCATTACCTTGATGTTAACCAATATTACTATTGTTAACATAAAGATAACATTAAGATAACATTAAAACAAGGCGAAGGATTTTACAATGTAGTGGAGAATCAAGTCCTCCACATTATAATATAGTTCCGATAAATGCCTTTAATTCAAATGAATTTTCTTGAGGAAGGGCGAATCAAAATAAGTTTTGGTTTACAAGTCAAATAAAAAGGATATCCTTAACGACTGGTTTTCCATAATGCTGTATTATCAAATCCATCACCTTTCCTTTTGAATTGTTTAATTCATGTTTCAGAGGGGCTGAGCTCAGCGTAACAATCATGACATTGTTTCGGATGTATATATTGGATGTTCGGTTGGATATAGCCTTTCCCATGATTTTCTCCCAAGTAGATACCAAGCTCGCTTCATCGAATTTCACATCAATGTTATAAGATTTGAGCATGGCACTCATGGCATCTTTCAATGTGACCATCGATTTATTTCTTACGCCCGCTGGATGTGGTTTTTTCTTCATATACAATCAATTCTGAAGCAGTTTGAATACAGAATTAGACTCAAAGTTACCCACAAGTAGGGATACTTCGGTTTGATTTCCATACATTTCAAGAAATTATTTCCTCAGTCAATTTACATGGATCCTGCCTTAAAAGCTTTGACAACACATAGTATAGATTAGGCATCTGGTTTTTAAAATCCTGCGATCGTTCAAAGAAATTTTCAATAGCGATTGCAAAAAACTCATCTTGATCAGTTGAGGCATAGTTGCGAAACATTCGACTATTTCCGGATTTGATTCTATCTATTTCCAATGCAGCCAGTCCATGCCATTCTTCAAGGATATGAGGTTCAAAAAAATCAAACTCATCGTTGAAGATTATATTTTCCAACCTCAAAGCATGGGCCATTTCATGCAATCCCAAATTAACGCCACTGTCAGATTCTATATAGCCCTGCACAAAGCTTTTCCATGAAAGTACTATGGCCTGAAATCTAGGATTCACTTCACCTTTGTGATATACCCTGTTTATGGTAGAATAATAATTGTCAGGGTAAATCAAAATTCTTTTAAAATGGGACAGGAAAATTTTAGGGTAACCAAAGGTAAGTTGTACGGCGCATGCCGAAATCAATACCTTCATTTCTGCGGTTACAGTCCCCATATTCCTAGGTATAAATTCTTTAATGTAAATGAAGTACTGAAGTTTTCTTTCGAAAATTTTTTGCTCACGCAAACCCAAATTATTATAATATGGAAAATGTTGCTTGAGTATTGATTTGAAATTTCTTTTTAATGGCCTTGACACGCCTGGCACCTGAAAGCCCATGTCTACCTTACCGGTAAGGGAAAACAAAAGAATAACAAAACAAGACAAAAGAAATAAGTAGAAAGCACCCATAACGTAAATCTAAAAGATGTTTTTGATTATCTACTCTTAAATTAATTTGAACTCCCTGTTCAAAATCTCACTGACTTCCTCTACTCGGTTTCCGATCATGAAATGTCCTGCATTTTTAACCTCCATATATTCTATGTTGAGCCGAGCTGGCAACAACTTGTCTTTATCCCCATGAATTCTTAATGTATTTGGTGCTACGTCCATATTTTTCCATTCCAATATCTTTTTCACAGACAATTTCATGAACTTTCTATCAATTCCCTCAATGATTTCGGTGATCATTCTCTTTCCTTCAACTGTATTAATGCCAAAAAACCAAAATATGATAAAAGGAGGCACTGTGAAAAAAAAAGAAGGAACCAAATGAATGACTTTTGTTTTGCCTAAAAACTTTAAAGTCCATGGCAACTCCTGTCGGGTGGCTGTAGAAGAAATCAAAATTGTTTTTTCAGGATGAATCAACTTATTCATCTCAGTGGCCAGCATGCCACCATAAGATACTCCGATCAGCACGAACGGCTCAGTAGTGTCTACCTGTTCGCAAAGTTTAAACGCATAGTCTTGAAGTGTTTCGGACGCTTCAGTCGATACCCATTTAATGGGTATATATTCGAAATCAAGCTTGAGTTGATGGAATACTTTTTCGTTGGCACCAATGCCGCTAATACAGTATGCTTTCATTATTTCAATTTAGTTAAATTTACTATTTTGGAAACAAAACACTTCTATGAGTTTGAAAATTTACTATCGGTTAAGTGATAAAGGATTAAGAACCGGAAAACCCTCTTATATCAACATTAAAAATTGTTTAGAGAATTTTCTGTGGCATTTTGATAAAAGTGATATTACTCTGATTGCTGACAACATAGAAGAAGACACTTATCAATATCTTTTAGGAATTTTCAATGAAGAACAAATAAGAAGAACCTGTGATGGTAACGCTACAGGATTTGCCAATACATTACTTTCCAGTATTGAGGAAAATGACGATGAAGATATAGTGTATTTTGTTGAGGACGATTACCTGCACATAGCTGATTCAGAGAAGGCCCTTATTGAGGGTCTCGAAATAGCAGATTATGTAACGCTATATGATAGTTGGGATAAGTATATTGATCACGGACACAACCCATACATCAAAGACGGAGGAGAAAAAACCAAAGTGTTTGTTACCAAATCATGTCATTGGAAGTTGACCAACTCCACATGTATGACTTTTGCAGGGCGAGTGAAAACACTAAAAAAGGACAAAAATATCATGCTCCGATGGTGTAAAAAAAGAGATATTCCGAATGATTTTAAGATGTGGCTGGCAATTCTGAGGAAACAAAGAAGGAGAAAATTAATTTCACCCATACCTGGCTATGCGACCCATGGAATGACGGATTTTCTTACTCCCTTGCGGGATTGGGCTAAAGAAGTACCTCAACTACTAAGCCCTACACAAAATCCTCCCTGATAGGCGAAAAACTGTCCACCAAACGAGCTGTTTTAGTAAGCAATTTTATGGTATGCAACTTACCAGAAGGCACTACAAACATATCACCTGTTTTCAAATATTGCTCAGGTTCTCCTTCGCAATAAAATATAATTTCACCGCCGGCAATGTAAGAAGTTTGTACATGAAGATGTGAGTGAGGTGGCTCCTTTTCCTTCCATGGTCCGTCTGAGAAATCCAGCAACACGGTCATCAAACCTCCTGTGTGGATTATCTTTCTTTCTAAACCTTTGCGAACCGTTACTGTAGAAGATTCTTCAAATTTTAATACCGGCATATTTATTTAATTGGTGATTTCAATTTCCTGATTTAGGATAATGGCATGAGACTGATCTCTCCAAAAACTCTTATTCAAGTATTTTTGAGTGATGAATTCTCCAAGCTTTTTATCGTTCGGGTCTGCACTCAATAGAGCAAGAATAATCTTGCTTTTTAAATTTTCTTTTATCTCCTCCAAATCGGGGGTAACCCAAAAAGAATCCTGAAAGTCAATTTTAAATTCCCCTTGATAGTTGACTTTAATCCCATTTTCTTCAATCTCCTTCAAATCAACCTTATACACTTTATCAATGTTGTCAATTGCTTCTTGGATGTCTTTCTTAGCTAAGTTCAAAAGCAACAAGGTATTGAATGACACCTCTTTACCGCTTGACTTTATTCTTTCAAGTCCATCTTTCAATTTGGATAAATCACCACCAGCAATGTGGTAATCCACAAGAGAACCCATATAAACCGTACGGTCAATTTTACGAAGATCAGCAGCCGTATCCAGAAACTCATTTGGCAATTCAGGAATACTTGAAAGCGCATGGGCTTCTTTCAGCGTAATATTTACCCCTAATTTCCGGGCTTTAAGTTGTGCTTTTATAATTGGGCTCAGAATCACAATCAAAAACACAACCATGACCAGCAATGAGACTAAAATAAGTACAGTGTAAAATCCCATATATAGAGTACAGTTATTTCAGCTTAATTTAAACAAAATAAGCAGCTCTCAAGATAAAGTGACCGATTAATCTCGCTCAGATCACTTCCCTAATTTCAACAATGCTTTCATTGAAACAGCCTCTTCTATTTCATTGACAACCTCAACGACAGAAACCCTTCTTTGCTCCATGCTATCTCTTTCTCGAATCGTCACGGTGTTATCCTCCAGGGTCTGATGATCCACGGTGATGCAATAAGGCGTACCAATGGCATCTTGTCGCCTATACCTTCTACCAATGGCATCTTTACCATCATACTGTGCATTGACTGACATTTTCAGTTCATCCAATATCTTATGTGCTTTCTCTGGAAGACCATCTTTGTTGAGTAACGGCAATACTGCAGCTTTGATTGGAGCCAATACTGGTGGTATCTTCAATACAGTCCTGCTGCTACCATCTTCCAAGGTTTCTTCCTGGAACGCTGAGGTTAACACAGCCAAAAACATGCGATCAAGACCTATGGAAGTTTCTACCACATAAGGCACATATGATCTTTCCTCTTCGTTATCAAAAAACTGCAACTTCTTACCTGAGTGTTCTTCATGAGCTTTCAAGTCAAAGTCAGTCCTCGAATGGATTCCTTCGAGTTCTTTGAACCCCATTGGAAAATCAAATTCTATATCACTTGCAGCATTGGCATAATGTGCCAAATTGAGATGGAATCTATAGCTGTCTTCTCCCAAGCCAAGAGCCTTGTGCCATGCCAATCTTTTGGCTTTCCAATGCTCGTACCATTCCATTTCTGTACCCGGCTTTACAAAAAATTGCATTTCCATTTGCTCAAATTCTCGCATACGGAAAATAAACTGACGAGCTATGATTTCGTTTCTAAAAGCTTTTCCTGTTTGGGCTATCCCGAAAGGCAGCTTCATTCTGCCTGTTTTCTGTACATTGAGGTAGTTGACAAATATACCCTGAGCGGTTTCAGGTCGTAAGTATATCTTGCTTGCTCCATCGGCTAACGACCCCAGTTCTGTTGAGAACATTAGGTTGAACTGACGTACTTCCGTCCAATTTTTAGAGCCACTTACCGGATCCGCAATTCCCAATTCTTCAATGAGCAATTTCAGGTCATCAAAATCCTCTTCCTCCAAATCTCTTTTAAATCGTGCATTGATGTCATCTATTTTCTTGACATT
>CAXBNB010000231.1:0-6600 GCA_963976505.1 uncultured Reichenbachiellaceae bacterium | reverse complement strand
CAATCGTGACCGGGTCCCCAGAAAGTAGGGAATCGCCGATTAGAATTCATTAGTTTTCGGGGATTGTATTCGGAAGCCTTTTCTGTCATGCCCATTCTAGCATAAAAAATTCCATCCTGATGCCAACTAATTATCATGTCCTTAGGAAATACACCATGTTTCCAGGTGTTTCGAAATAACGACATGTCATTATTTCCTAGGTGAAAGCGGTTGAAAGGAAATGTAGGATAAAACTGTGGGCATTCTACGTTCTGATAAAACTTCCAACTTTCTGCCGGCTTCAGAATAGTCTCATTTTCTACTTCATCATAGAAATAACCAGACAAAGTAGATAAAAATTCACTGTAGTAGTGCTTATCTTTTTTTGTAATGTAATGATCTTCTAAAACAAGTAACTCGGTCAAACAAGCCTGTAGCCCTGAGATGACGTCACTGGGGTTTTTGGCACCTCTATAGGATTCACAGGAAGTGGATGGAAAAATCACCAGTTTTCCGTTTTCATCCAGTTCTTTTCCGCTTCTCATTTTTTCACGTAGGCGGTAATGCTCATTGAAAAAAATCAGGGCTTCTTCAATAAATGGCATGTATTTGCTAATGTCTGCCCCAGAATAGCGATGGTACTCCGGAATCATATAAGCATGTTCGATTTGTGACTCCCAGTGATAAGAAACGTATTGATTGGCCATAATACCCTTTTCCACCACACTGTTGTATCCATTGGTGCCATCAGCTCTTTCATCACCAAATTCTATTTCTGTACCTCTGCCCCTTACTCCTTCGGACCAGCCAAACCCTGCACCTACTGCTAGACCCGGCACACTAATGTATTCACTGTACATGGCACCTTCATGACCAAAATTTGCCTTCACTCTTGCTAATGCTCCCGGCAATGCCTTTCGGTACAATTCAAACTGTGGCAAGACGGCATCAAAATCTCCGGATTTGAGCATTGGCCAATACACGAGTCTTTGATTTTGGGCAGTAAAAACCCCACCGCCCCAAGCTCTAAAGTCTGGACCATACGCTCTTTTTTCATCAATTAACCCTGCATCTACGGTAAAGTTTCCTCCATTGAACTTTGTCGGATATTCTCCAAATGCATTGCATCCTAATTGATACCTAAACAATTGGTAGTTGCGGGCAGCAACCCAAGCACTGTCGCTGACATCAGGATTGTCTGGGTTTATCTGAATGTAACTTCTTGACCAAAACTCATTCCACCACTTTTTGGTATTTTCAAATGCCTTTTTCCCACCTTGAGCCTGCACATTTGAAACAATATCGGCCAATCCATTTTCCCAATCTTTCTGGGTAGGGGTTTGGGCAATATGAGTCACCAATTGAATATGGTGGTACTTTTTGGGTTTCTTAGAAACAATATGTTTTGCAATAAATGGCGTTTTTTGGTACAATCCTTTAGTTTCTGGAGCAGGAATAAACCCATCACCTTGTAGCATCCCTCCAAATGTACGACCAAGCAAATCATCGGTAATTTCATCTTTATACTTTTCTAGTCCCTGTTGTACAATCAACATGTCAGGCACTAGTTTTTCATCTGTATTTCGATGGAAAAAGACAATGCCCTTTTCGTCTTGACTTACAGAATCTTTGTGAAGTATAACTTCTCCCGGGTAACGGTCTAAGTTGTAAGTAGATGCCCGTCTGGTATTATCTGGGATCAGCTGATCCTCAAACCTCCAATTTTCGTAAGCAGCATCTACTTTTATTTTACTCCTTGCTTCTACCTCAAAATGAACCACAGGATTATGAACATCTACCCACAATTTTATTTTGGCAAAAAGTGTATCCTGACCATTGGCCCTTTTTCCTTCTATCACAATGTACCCATCCCGAAGTTTTAACTTTTGGCTAAACTTAACGTCCGAATCATGCCGAGCAAATAAATTAGGACTCAGCGTCAATCGAACTCGACCCAACTTAAGGTACTCATTCGTTTCTGCCAGACTCCCACTTCTCTGCACATACACCAATATATCACCATTTTCAACCCAGACATTACAGCCGATATCTCCTCCACCTAGAGGCATAGATTCGCTGCTGTTCTTACTTTGTTCAGTCCAAGTAATGTTGTAATTGTCAAGTGTATTTGATTGAGACTTTACCGATTCTATTCCCAAGAATACTAAAATCCAAATCAGTAATATTTCACGTTTCATATTCATAAGTTTTTTCTAAAAATATAAAAAATGAGACTCTGTCAAATTGAGTCTCATTTTCGTTATTAATTTCTATTCATTTGGAGTTATGACCGCTTTTCTAGCACGCTCTTTCTATTACAACCTGAGCAACTTTATGTACAAGGGTGCTTAATATGAAATTATTTATTGTTCACTGTTTTCTACCTGAAACGAAAAGTATTTCTTCCCCTTTTTCCATTCGTATCTCTAAAATTCCATTACCAAGCTTCTTGAAAATCGCTTTGCCTTCCACCAATATAGGGTTGACCATATCCGTTTTAAGACGACAAGGCTCACCTGCCAAGCTCTTTACTCGCACCCATTCAGTCTTACCACCAATGCGTTTGGCCGAAACAAGAAATGCACCTTCTGTGCGCAAATCTCGAAATTCTATATCTTTCCATGTTGATGGAACAGCTGGAAAAATACGAATAGGCCCTGATTCATCCTTTGAAGGATCCGTCCAACTTTGGATTAACATATTTTGCACAGTATTGGCCATGCTTAGAGATGACTCAAGACATGGGTTGTTGTACCACATACCGTTCGGAAACAAATCTTCCTGTTGCCGTTTCAAACCTTCCAGTACCTGATCTCCTTGCCCAAGAGCAGCACCAATGGGACCAGCATGTGACTGCACCATTGCCGATAGACCGGTTATGGCGTCAGCACGATCATAAGATTTCATCAGTACCTCCATTGTACCTTTTTGCTCAATATTTACCAAATAGAGTGGGTAAATCATTAACAGATTCGAAAAATGCCGATGATCTGGCGAAGATGTTGTTTCGCTTCCTAAACGAAAACCATTTCTATCTACAGGGAAATCGATTAGATTTTGCACAACATTTTTCCATTGAGGAATCAGCGGGTCATCGATTCCCAACCGTTTGCTCGCTTTAAGCAGCGTATAACAACCCCATTTAAATAAAGCCAAATCAAAGTTGGCATCTTTCTGAACTCCAGTTTCCGGCGAATATGTTGGAGGAAGATGGAGTTTTCCGTCAGTGCCTTCTTCAACCATATGTAAATAAAGGTTCATACTCCGACGGAGCAGGGGATATATTTTTTCACGTAGCATATTGTCATCCATAGAATAGCGGTATTGACTCCATAAGTTATGCATCGTCCATGGCAGGTTACCCACTTCATCGTAATATCGCATGTCCTGCTCACGGTTTCCACTCAATTCACTAGCCACTTCATGAGCCAGGTAAGCAGCATCCTTTTGCCACTCGATGGGGCGCACTGCTTTAATTAATTCCTCCTTGTTGTCATGAAGTCTATTGAGCAATTCTTGCCCTTGATCCAAGCGATTGGCAGCATATACAGGCCAATGCGCACATTGAATATTCCAATTGGTGGTCGTATATGGCCAAGGACCACCCTGAGACCAAATACCTGAGCAATCTACATAGTAACGTCCCGTTCTTGAAGTACAACCAAACCGATAGATTGTCTGCCAATAAAGTGATTCTAAGCTCTTATCTGGAATTGAAATAAAACTTTTAGGATAATAGCTGTGCCACCAATCACGATGTGTTTTTGTCCATCTTTCAATATTAAGCTTCTTGAACCGGTTTACATCTTTAACAGCAGATTCTGCCGCAATTGAAGTAGGATAGCTATTGGCAATTGAAACTATATGTGAACGAGTGTTATCTATTTTCCTTTCTGTCCAGGCCGTTGCATATTGTCCACCAGCAGTCAAATCTTGTATCCAAACGGAAACATCTTCTTTAACCTTCAAATTCCCTTTACGGTTAGGTTTTATAAGTTTCAAAGTCTTGGCATAATGGCTGCCGTATTTCTTCGCATATTCTTTGATGTCAGATACATTTTCAGGCATTTTTCCACGTGATGACCGGGCTTCTTCGGGATGCCATGTCCAGTAAAATCCTTGTTCTCCTTCAGATGGAGTTAGCTCAGTGACAATCGCCATATCTTCGGCATGGGTCAAATGGCGAATCTGAATCTCACCATGGTCCGTTGTAATCGTTCCAGTCAATTCAGCATTCCACAAGTCTTTTTTCCAATTGCACCCAGTAAGCTGACCAACAGTATGTAATGAAAAATATCCGATTTTAAAATGGGGACGGCTGTAGGCAGGCCAGCCGTAAGTATCATCATTGTGATCATGAACATCAGCACGAAAAACCTGAAGTCGTAGGGTGCTATCTGCCTGATATAGCATGGACCCTATTGAAGCATTGCCAAAATGAGGTGCTTCCTGCCATCTTGATGGCAATGTATCAAAAACCATATCATGCTGTTGCATGAAGGTTGGCCAATTTATTTTATCAATGCCCAGATCTGAACCAATATCCTTAGTCTGGCATCCAAACAAACAACTCATTATTGCCATGCCCAATCCTAGGACTATAAAATTATTTTTCATGCAGTTTCATACTAAATACAACAATAGTTTTTTTATAGAAATAACCTTGTTTAAATATAAGATAGGAAATCCATTTCTGAGATTCAAGCATTCAATTTATCTTTCATGAACTAAAATCAATGATGGTTTCTTTTACTCACTTTTTCATTGGATAAAAAGCGTAAAAAAAAGAGACTCAGATAATTGAGTCTCATTTTTACTAATAGATTTCTACTCCTTAAGGGTTAAAAGTACCCCAAGTTTTGAGAAAGATCTGCTTCAGTATTTCTTTCTCTTTCATTATTTGGAATAGGCCATAAGTTTTGCGTGTCATTTATTTGATTGGAGGCATATTGTCCATTGTGCATTGGATTATATTTTCTAACTCTCTCCACTATGTTTCCCATTCTCATCAACGTAAGCAACCTAAATTCTTCTACAAAAAGTTCTCTTGCCCTTTCATCTAATAAGTAGTCCATGTCTACGTCAGCTGCCAATACAGGATCTGCATTTGAGCGTGACCTTACCTCATTGATATCTATGGCTGCATTGCCTTGATCACCCTTCAGTAAATATGCTTCGGCCCTTAACAAGTATGTTTCGGCCAATCTCATCAAATATCGGTCACGGTAAGAATGATTTGCAGAGCTTGTCGTAAGCCCTGTTACAGGATCTGCAATAAGCTCGTCTGGAAAGTTGCCAATAGGTGCGCTTTTTGCAAAAATCGCACTCCACCATCTCTTATTCGGATCACTGAAATTAGAAATAGCACCACTTTCTACCATTTTTTGTCCGTAAAAATCTGACGCTGGATTGTTAACAATGGCATCACGCATTATATTTTGCTCTGAATTTCTAATGTCATTGTTAGAGTTTTGCCAAACATCATTAAGCATGTAATCTGATGCAGACCACCACCCGATTCCTCGACCACCCAGTTGATTCATGGGGCCAATAAATACGTTTTCTCCATTATTGTCTTTGAGTTGCCAGTATAATGGGACTAAGAATCTTGCCAAATTGTCATCAGCTCCACCACCAGGGGTATTGTATTCATATTGGCTTACCCAAATCGCTTCCGTATTTCCAGAACCTCTATTTTGGTTGCCTCGCCTGAACAAGTCCCAATACACATCTCCGGTTTCACTGCTACGTGAACCAAAACGGTTCTCCATTAAGCCATAGTTTGAATTGTCAATTACAGCAGTTGCAGCAGCAATGGCCTTATCATATTCTTGAGTGATAATGTAGAGTTCCGCCAGTAGGTGATAGGCGGCACCTTTAGATATTCGACCATCTTGCTCTACCTCATCAGCGTCTGGTAAGTCCTGAACAGCATCGGTAAGGTCAATAATGACCTGTTCCCATACCTTACTTTGCGTTGCTCTTACAAAATCTCGTTTTGGAGAAGTAATTTCCTCCAATACTAAAGGTACACCTCCATACATGATCCCTAATCCTCTATAGGCAAATGCTCGGAAAAATTTAGCTTCCGCTATTTTTGCATTTCGATCGTCTTCAGAGGCATATTCCAAGCTTCCAATTCTTGATAAAATGGCATTGGCATTAAAAATGATTTTATAAAAACTACTCCAAACCCAAGCTACTTCTCCGGTTTCAGGAGTAATCTTATCTGCCCATGAGTTCAATTGGTGAGTAGGTGCAATGGCATCATAAGCTACATCAGTGGTATATTGAAAAAGCCATCCATATCCATTCCCTCCGTTTCCAAATAACATGCTATGTACATCTTGGTATAATTTAACTACTGCTATGTCTATTTGCTCTGGCGAAGAATAAGAATTTTCTGGTGAATAAAAATCATAAGGAACTTCCTCCAACCATTTTTCTTCGTTACATGACAGCAATGTGATTGTCATGAAGAACACAGTTAATATATATTTTATATTTCTCATTTTTATATGCTTAAAATTGAACATTAAGACCCATAGTATAACTCTTCAATAGCGGTCTGCCTGGGTTGAATCCAACACCTGTTTCGGGATCACTTCCATTCCATTTAGT
>CAXBNB010000230.1:0-6609 GCA_963976505.1 uncultured Reichenbachiellaceae bacterium | reverse complement strand
TTCATACTAGGAGTACATGGTTTTGGTCACCAGATTCAGACAAAACACTGAGAGATTTAGATTTTCTAATGAATGTATATGTGGAGACGATTGGGCGTGGAGCCAATTTATTGGTCAATATGACACCAGATACAAGTGGTTTGATTCCAGAAATGGAAGTGGAACGACTTTCAGAATTTGGAAGAAATATAGAACAGATTTTTTCTACACTTCTTGGGAATACAAGTTTGCCAACAGATATATCCGGTCAGGAATATGTTATCAATTTTCCTCGAAAAAGTAAAGTGGACCTCCTTGTGATAGAAGAAGGTATCCAGCAAGGCCAACATATAGAAAAATACAAGGTAGAAGCTTATTTAAATGGTGAATGGCTTCCAATTGCCGAAGGTCAGACTGTCGGGAGAAAGCGGATCCAATTTTTTGATCCCATTAAAACCGATAAAATCCGGCTTTCTTTGATTGGAGAAGAGGGTAAGATGGTGATAGATAACTATGCGGTGTATTTAAGTAAATAATAAATTTTTGATTTGCTCTAAGTACTAGGCCTGAGATTAAAAATATTCCCTTTCCATCAAATTTTTGAATCTTTTTTGACTGAGTACTGTTTCCCTTGTTAGTTAAAATATTAATTTTGGATACTTTTAAGAATAAGCAGAAAGACTATGACTCAGGAAAATGTAAAGGTTTTAATAATAGGTTCAGGACCTGCAGGATATACAGCAGCGATATACGCTTCAAGAGCGGGGTTGAATCCCATTTTATACACAGGAGGTGAGCCGGGTGGCCAGTTGACTACCACCACAGATGTTGAAAACTTCCCAGGCTATGCCGATGGGGTGAGTGGTCCACAGATGATGATGGATTTGCAAAAACAGGCTGAAAGGTTTGGAACTGACATTCGTTTCGGGTTGGCTACTTCCGTAGATTTTTCCTCCTATCCTCATAAAGTCATAATAGACGAAAAACATGAGATTACGGCTGAGTCTGTGATTATCTCCACTGGAGCTAGCGTGAAATACCTTGGATTAGAGTCAGAGTCAAGGTTGTTGAATAAAGGAGTGTCTGGATGTGCAGTATGTGATGGCTTTTTCTACAAAGGAAAGGTAGTTGCTGTTGTTGGTGGGGGAGATACTGCTGCAGAGGAGGCGTTGTATTTGGCTAATATTTGCCCAAAGGTTTACCTGATTGTACGTCGTGATGAGTTGAGGGCATCTAAAATCATGCAAAAAAGGGTGATGGACAATCCTAATATTGAGATTTTGTGGAACAGCTCTACAGAGGAAGTGCTGGGAGCAGAAGAAGTAGAAGGGATGAGGATAGTGAATAATGTGACAGGTGAAAAAACAGAATATGATATCACTGGTTTTTTCGTAGCTATTGGGCACAAACCGAATACAGATATCTTCAAGGATTATCTGGAAACAGATGAGACAGGGTATTTGATAGTTGAGCCAGGGTCTTCCAAAACGAAGATAGAAGGAGTATTTGTAACAGGTGATGCTGCAGACAAGATTTATCGTCAGGCGGTGACAGCTGCTGGAAGTGGGTGTATGGGTGCACTAGATGCAGAAAGGTTTTTGGCTGCCAAAGAAGCAGAAACAGTATAAGTACTTTAGCAATCATTCCGCTTCGGATGATGCGTGAAGGATAGAGGCATTGTTTGAGCCCGAAATGGCTTTGTGTGCCGGGTTGGCGAGTGCCGATAGCCTGGTCTCTTGAGACACGCCAAAGTCATTTAAATAGTTTTTTTTAATCGAGTATTTGATGTATTAATGCGATTAAGTAATTTTTTCATTGTCACCGTGATATTAATGCTGACGATGGCAAACGAATCTCTCAGCCAAAATAAGAAAAAACGGCTGGGAGATTTTTTTAAGTTTAAAAATAAGAAAATAGAAGTTCCTGTGGTAGAGCAGCCGTTACCCGTATTTGAGGTAGCTGATGAAGCATTTGCGATTGACACTTTGTACTTGGATAGCATGATGTATGCAGAAGAGGTGAATCTGCAGCGAGAACTCAGCCTTGTTCATGAAGATACCGCTCAAATACCGTTGTATTTTAATGTGCCTGTGCAGGTGTCAGAGCAGTTGAAGATCGATTCCGTTTGGGTTACACTGAGGGAATATTACTCTGTTTGGGATTCTAAAAAAGTAAATCCGTATGAATTGGATGGAGAAAAGTTCAAAGACACCTTGAATATTCCTCTGCATTACACCAATCCTGAATTGTCGTGGACTGTCCCCATCAGTAAAGGGCATATCACATCACCTTTTGGTTTGCGTAGATGGAGGTGGCATTATGGTTCTGATTTAAGGTTGAATACAGGAGATTCAGTAAGAGCTGCATTTGATGGAATTGTCAGGGTGGCTCATTATGATCGCTATGGCTATGGTCATTATGTTTTGATTAGGCACTACAATGGATTGGAAACACTTTATGGGCATTTTAAGAAAAGTTTGGTAAGAGTAGGAGATGAAGTGAAGTCTGGAGAGGTGATAGGAATAGGAGGCAGTACCGGTAGGAGTAGTGGCCCTCATTTGCATTTTGAAGTACGTTATCAGGGAAATGCAATTGACCCCATACGGGTGTTTGATTTTGCCAATGATAGTTTACTGACGGACAGTCTCACCATTACGCCTGAGACGTTTTCCTATTTGAAGGAAGCCAGAAAGATAAGGTACCACAAAATAAGAAGTGGCGATACACTTGGCCATATTAGCTATAGGTATGGTGTATCCATAAGTCAAATTTGTCGTTTGAATGGCATATCTAGAAAAACCATACTCAGGGTAGGAAGAAGGCTGAGGTTGACCTAATAAAGTAGAAAAGAGAAAACTCTGTTTTTAAGAAAAGTTCTTGTATATTGAATGGCTGTTTTTAAGCCTTTGACTCACATTTTTTAAGCATATGAAACTTGATGTACTTGTATTTGCGGCTCACCCAGACGATGCGGAATTGTCATGCGGGGGAACGATACTTTCACTGGTAGCTTCCGGTAAAAAAGTCGGGATTGTGGATTTGACTCGTGGAGAAATGGGGACTAGGGGTACGCCTGAAATTCGATATCAGGAGGCTGTTGCATCGGGCAGGATACTTGGTTTATCGGTGCGGGAGAATTTGGCCTTTGATGATGTATATTTCACCAATGACCAAAAACATCAGTTGGAGGTAGTGAAAATGATTCGCAAATACCAACCCGACATCATACTATGTAATGCGATAAGAGATCGCCATCCTGATCATGCCAAAGCTTCACAATTGGTAGTTCAAGCCAATTTTATGGCGGGGTTAAAAAAGATTGAAACTAAATCAAAAGGAATAGTTCAAGATTTCTGGAGGGTGAAAAATCTATACCATTACATTCAGACCGATTGGATACAGCCGGATTTTGTGGTGGATGTATCTGATCATTGGGAAAAAAGAATGGAAGCAGTACGGGCATTCAAATCTCAGTTTTTCGATCCCGATGGAGAGCAATCAAATACTTTAATTTCATCTCCTGAATTCATCAACATGTTGGACGCACGTGGGATAGAGTTGGGTTTGTCTATCCGTGTGAAATACGGTGAAGGTTTTACAGTAGAGAGGAATGTGGGTGTATCTGACTTGTCGTCGCTATTATAGTTGTCTTCAATGATAAACGGTTGAGGACTAAAGCAAAGCACGAAAACTCCTAGTGATACCCAACCTAATACTTTTCTTTTCATATCTAGCGGTTCATCGTACAAAACGGGTGGGTGGTACACACCTAAAAACCTGCCCAATACAAAAGCAAACAACAACCATCCACTGTAGCCTTCTACTTGTGAGAATATAAAAACTGTTGCAAACTGAGCAGTGAAGATGATGGTAGCAAACATCAGCCTGTTTTTTATGTCAGGGGTGAATTTGTGAAAACTATAAAAGAGAAAGACAAAATAAAGCACCTCTGTCAATAAGTAGTCGGATAACATGAATGGGTTGACGATTCCTAAACCTGCATAGAATATGAATACGAGGAAAAGGCCAGCTGACACTTTCTTGTGATTTTTTCCTCCAATGAGGCCATATAAAATATGTCCACCATCCAATTGACCAATGGGTAATAAATTGAGTGCTGTGAAGAACAAAGCCAAATAGCCAGCCAATAGGTATGGATAATGTAGCATCTCATTAGGATGAGGGAGGAGTGAGGTGTCGGTCACTACAAAATTTTCGAACAACCAGAAAAGTAAGTTGGGACCTAGAGTGATGCCGACCATGTCTTTGTCTTGATAGGCATGCATTGGATAGTCACTGCCCCATTGTTCATACTCAGGATGTATGTTGAATACATAATCGAGCGGAGGGAGGTGTGTGAAACCATAATGCAAAACCAACACGGCAATCACAAATCCTGCAAGAGGGCCCGCTATCCCAATGTCAAAGTATTTTTTACGGCTGTCAATGTGGTCTTTGATCCGGATAACAGCTCCCATGGTACCAATAGAAGGACCTCCTAGGAAACCCAACCAAAGTGGAATATAATAGGGTAGCGTTACCTTTACTTTGTGGTATTGTGCTGTAAAGTAATGTCCAAATTCATGAACAGTGAGTATTCCTAAAAATGGAATGGAAAATTGAAGTCCATTAAGAAGCTCATTCCAATTGATTGTAGGAGTAGTAAATATCAATGATTTTCCTGTCATCCATTCTGCCCCTGCTATGGTAGTAGAAATTAAGGTTATGATAAATAAGGCCAATTGAATGACTTTGGTCTTTTGCTCTTTATTTTTAAACATATTGTTTCAATTCAAATATCTGATCAGGATGACTGATCAATTTTGTGTGGATCCCAACTTTGCTTGCGCCTTCTAAGTTTTCAGTTTTGTCATCCATAAACAATGCTTCTGTCGCTTTTGTTTTACTCAGGTGCAATATTTTTTGATAAATTTCAATATCAGGTTTGCGCATGTTTAAATGATGTGAGAAATACACATGGTCGGCAAAGAAAGACAATGAATCTTTACCAGAAACATTTTCAAGTATTTTATTGAATGCTTCAATGTGAATGCTGTTGGTATTGCTCAAGATGATGACTTTGTATTTCTCTCTCAAAGCAGAAAGCAAATCAAGTCTTTGTGTTGTAATAGACAGCAGCATGGCATTCCAGCAGTGGTCAATTTGTTCCTCTGAAAGGCTGGAATTAAATGTTTTATTGACGCCTGTCCGAAATGCTTTGTCACTGATCAATCCTTTTTCATAACGTTGAAAAATGTCAGCACGTTCTATCCTTTGCTGTATTTCTATTGATGGGATTCCTGTTGCCTCTGAGAATGAATCAATTGTGGCTTGCTCGTCTAGCCCGATGATTACTCCTCCCAAATCAAAAATAAAAGTATTGATATTCAAGTTAAATTTTGTTTGTGAATTTAGAGGCAAATATGTAACATTGCACTCCCAAATTCAAGGTGCCCTTAAAAGCAGTTTGAAGGGCCTATAGCTCAGTTGGTTAGAGCACCTGACTCATAATCAGGTGGTCCCTGGTTCGAGTCCAGGTGGGCCCACTTTAATATCAAGCACTTGCGTTTCTGCAAGTGCTTTTTTATTTGCTTTTGATACGATATTTAAACATCAGTACTCGGTTTTTTAAATTAAA
Source organism: uncultured Reichenbachiellaceae bacterium (assembly GCA_963976505.1). GTDB lineage: Bacteria > Bacteroidota > Bacteroidia > Cytophagales > Cyclobacteriaceae > CAXBNB01. The sequence goes on along the minus strand of CAXBNB010000230.1, from coordinate 992 downwards.
ATACTGAGTTCATACCGATTAGATCATCTTTGGTACACAATGATGATGACGAATATTTTCGTATACTCTTTTCTCAATCTAAGGTGCTAATTTGTCCAAAATAACAATTAAATTAGGCATCATAAGCTCGTCTTCACCTAATGTACAAAAAAGACCTTTCAGAAAGAGACATCTGTTCCAAGTTCATCAATCCTGCCATTGAAAAGGCTGGATGGGATATGCGTAGACAGGTAAGGGAAGAGGTTACTTTCACAGATGGACGCATCATTGTGCAAGGTAAAATGCACACTAGAGGCAAGCAGAAACGAGCTGACTATATACTTTATTACAAACCAAATATTCCCATAGCTATCATAGAAGCTAAGGACAATAAGAAGCCTGTGGGACAAGGCATGCAGCAAGGGCTGGAGTATTCTGAAATCCTTCAAATCCCCTTTGTATTTACTTCCAATGGAGACTCATTTGTATTTCATGACAAAACATTAATAGAAGGTGACATTGAAAAGGAGATATCACTAGATGAGTTTCCATCTCCAACAGAACTCTGGAACAAATACATAGTACATCAGGGATTGGATGAACCTCATGCAGCTGAGATAACTTCTCAGGATTATTATACTGATGACAGTGGCATGAGCCCACGATACTATCAGCAAAATGCCATTAATAGAACAGTAGAAGCAGTGGCTAAAGGAGAAAACAGAGCCTTGCTTGTGATGGCCACAGGGACAGGTAAAACGTACACTGCTTTTAATATCATTTGGAGGCTGTGGAAAGCAGGAGTCAAAAAAAGAATATTATTTCTTGCGGATAGAAATGCATTGCTTACACAAACGAAGAACGGCGATTTCTCTCCTTTCGGTAATGATATTATGCACATTATCAAGAATCGAAAAATTGATAAGTCCTATCAGATCTACTTTGCGCTTTATCAGGGCTTGACTGGTACAGAGGAAGCTCAGAATGCATATAAAGAATTTAGCGCTGACTTT
>CAXBNB010000229.1:0-6615 GCA_963976505.1 uncultured Reichenbachiellaceae bacterium | reverse complement strand
GGAGCCGTAAAAAACAAACAAAACCTGAGTAACGAAATATTGCTACTCAAAGCCCGTGAAAGGGTGTATAAGAATGTGGAGTACAATCGCTTGAACAACAGGGTAACTTATCGGGATGTGTATCATCAGGTAACAAAAAAAAGAAGGATCTGGCCAGTTAGAAAGCTGATTTCGAATTATCCAAGAGAGGTATTTGATTTGGTGCCTTGCTGGATGGCATCTCCTGAATCTGCATCGGCTATTTTCCCCATGGATAAGATCTTTGACCTGGTGATATTCGATGAGGCATCTCAGTGTTTTGCTGAAAATGGCTTGCCTGCCATGTATCGAGGAAAACAAGTAGTAGTAGCAGGTGATGAAAAACAATTGCGGCCAAATGACCTGTACAAAGTGCGATGGGAAGATGAGAATGAAGAAGAAATACCGGATTTGGATTTTGACTCCTTGTTGAACCTGTCGAGCCAGTACCTAATGCAGGTACATCTCAATGGTCATTATAGAAGTAAAACACTGGACTTGATTACTTTTTCCAATGAACATTTTTATAACAATAGCCTTCAGTTGCTTCCTGATTTTACAGTGATCAACAATGGAAAACCTGGTATTGAGTATATAAAATGTGATGGCATTTGGGAGAATAATATCAATAAGAATGAAGCCTATGAGGTTTGCCGGATAGTTAGAGGATTGCTGAAGGAAGACCCGCAGCGAGAGATAGGTATTGTCACCTTCAATGTACGGCAACAGCTATTCATCATGGATGAATTGGAAGCATTTTCGCTGGAAGAAAATATTGTGATCCCAGATTCTTTAATAGTGAAAAACATTGAAAATATTCAGGGAGATGAAAAGGATATCATCATATTCTCTATACTCTATGCTCCTGATAAGGCTGGAAAGATGAACATGAATTTTGGGAGTCTGAACGTGATGGGAGGAGAAAACAGGCTAAATGTGGCAGTGACTAGGGCGAAAGAAAAAGTGATAGTAGTGTCAAGCATTTTTCCTCAGCAATTGAAAATAGATGCCACAAAAAATGAAGGGCCAAAACTGCTGAAAAAATACCTGGAATATGCCCAAATGGTCTCTAATGGTGAATTTAGAATAAATCCGGTAGAAGAGAAAAGATTTTCACCATCCTGGTATTTGAAAAACAAAATCAAGAAGTTTCAATACGCTAACCCCGATTGGACTTTAGACACCTCTTTGCCTTTTGTTGACTTGTCCATTAAAGAAAAGAATGAATACCGAGGTGCAATATTTACTGACGATGATTTGTACTTTGATAGTGTTTCTATCAAGGAGACTCATGTGTATAAGCCTTTTACTTTAAGTCATAAAAACTGGAAGTTTATGGCCCTGACCAGCAGAGCTTATTGGCAAGATCCAGAAGGCATGAAGAGTAAAATTGAAAACCTATTTTTGAAAACGAAGGAAGACCAATGATTTAGCTTTTGCTGAAAAGCTTGTAAAGTACAGGTACCACGATCAAACACAAGAGGGTAGAGGACATCAGCCCACCTATGATTGCCCAGCCCATAGGAGCCCACATGTCACCTCCGCTGAGCGTCAACGGCAACAGTCCGCCAATGGTGGTTACGGTTGTCAATATGATCGGGACAAATCTTGTCTTGCCTGCTTCTACAATCGCTTCAGTAAATTCCATGCCAGATTTTCTTACTTGATTGGCGTAATCAACAAGGATAATGGAGTCATTTACAACAATCCCTATTAAACTCGTCAATCCTACAAAAGCCATAAAGCTGAACGAATGTCCGGTGATAAACAAAGCAATAAAAGCACCTGTGACTGCCAGTGGTATGGCAGAGTAGATAATCAATGGCTGAGTGAACGACCTGAATTGCAAAACCAAAACTGCGAAAATCCCGATCAGTGAAATCAGAAGCACCTTGCCCATGTCTCCAAAAGATTCTTGCTGCTCTTCTAGCTGTCCTCCGGCGTGGAAGGTGTAGCCTACTGGAAAGTCATAATCATTCAGTTGAGCAATAATTCCCTCAGTCAGGGAAGCAGCTTTCCCGATATCCAATACATCTGCGGTAATGGTATTTTGTCTGTCAAGGTTGTAATGACTTATTTTTTTGAGACTTTGTTCAAATCTAATGTCAGCCACTTGCTTAATTGGAATCTGAGTGCCCATTGCATTGCTCACATATATTTTCTCCAAATCCTCATAGTCTGGGTTATGGGTAAATGGCATTCTTACTTTTAGGTTATACGTTTCCCCGTTTCGATCTCTGTATTCGCCTATTTGTGTACCTGAGATATGTGTGCGTACAGCCAAATCCACATCGCTCACCTTGACACCAAACAATCCCGCCCTTTGATAGTCAACATCAACTTTTAAGTTGGTTTTAGAAGAGGTAAGCACATTATTTACGTTGACAACACCTTCTGTTTCCTCGATTATTTTTTCTACATCCTCAGAAATTGTCTTGATCACATTCAAGTCATCTCCCATTATCTTTATGGCAATAGGAGCATCTACTGGTGGGCCTTGTATAAATTCCTTCACCTCAATTACTGCTTCTGGGTATTTGTTGAATTTTGACCTCAGTTCATCCACCAACTTGTTCATAGCATCCGATTCATAAGCTTTCAAAGTGACAAATAATTGACCATGTGTTACCGAATAGCTGCTGGTGAAAATATTATAATACACCCGTGGGTTGCTCTTGCCAATATTGGAAGCTACTTTGATGATTTCGCTGTATTCATTGAGTTCTTGTTCAACATATTCAACTGCCCTGTTTGTTTTGTCAAAATTGGAGCCTTCAGGAGTATTGACATTGATAAGTAGCTGTGCTTTCTCCGCTTTCGGGAAAAAGCTAACGCCAATCAACCCAAACAGTGACAGGGAGCCTACAAACACTACTAAGACTATCGCTATTGTCGTTTTTGGTCGGTTCAAACTCCGATTCAATACTTTCACATAGTAGTTGTCAATGAACCTTTGTGAAATGGATTTTTTATCATTTTTCTTTTTAAACTTTAAAATGATACTTGAAAAATAGGGAGCAAAAGACAAAGCGGTGAGCAAAGAAGCAATGAGCGTATAAATTACTATCACGGCAAGACTCCTGATGAAATCTCCTGTTGGCCCACCGATAGATGCCATCGGAACAAATGCCAATACTGTAGTGGCTGTCGCACTCACCAAAGCCCATCCGATCTCCTGTGTGCCTTTAATGGCGGCATCAATTTTATTGTATCCCATCTCGAGGTAGCGTTGTATATTTTCTACTACGGCAATACTGTTGTCCACCAACAAGCCTAGTGCTATGATCAAGCCGGCTATGGTCATCTGTTGCATCCCAAAACCAGATAGATCCAAGAGAGTCAATCCGATGAGTACGGAAACTGGAATGGCAATTAGGACGACTATTGATGCCCTGATCCCTACAGCGATAAATATAAAAATCCCTACCAACAAGATTCCTTGTGTGAAGTTGGTGAAAAAATCCCCAACCCTTGACCTTACAGTGTTGGATTGGTTGAGTATGGTTTCCAGTTTAATGTCATTTGGTAGAGTGGTTTTGAATGCCTCAATTTTAGGTTGTATGAGGTTGTCGATTTCATAAATATTTGTCCTCTTTTTCTGCAATACATTGATGTAAATGGCTTTTGTTCCATTGTACCTAGCGATGTATTTGTTGTCTTCTTCTACAAAATCAACAGACGCTATGTCTCTTACCTTTATTTGACTATTGTCATTTGAGCGCACTACAGTGTTCCGAATCTCATCGAGGCTTTTATAGCTTCCACTTGTTTTTACACTGAAACGCTTGCTGCCTATGTCGATTGTTCCTCCAGGGATGTTGGTGTTGGCTGATTGGATGGCTTGGGCTAGTTGACCAAAGGAAATGTTGAAATTTGCCATTCTTTCAAAGTCAGTTGTTACCTGTACTTCTCTTTCTGGTACAGCTAAAATTTCTACTTTTCTGATGCCGTAAGATTTTTCGATTTTCTTCTTAAGCCTTTCTGCATGGTCTTCAAGGATTTCATAATTAGTGCTGTCAGAGACCAAAGCCATTTGCATGATGCTCACGTCCATCACCGAAAACTTTCTTTTCTCGATATTGGTGATTTCTTTTGGTAGGCTGGGCTCAATGGTATTCATCTTTTCCAAAACCTTTCGGTATTTGTCTTCCGGATCGGATCCAACTACAAATTCTATAGTGACGAAAGCTGCACCGTCAAACGCATTAGATTCAATCTTTTTGATGTCTTCCAGTTCATTCAGTATTTCTTCTATCGGATCAACAACCAACTGTTCTAAATCTTCAGGACTGGCTCCCGGGTAGGTGATTCTGATTATGGTACCTGGCATGTCATTTTGCGGATCTTCTGATCTGGGCATAGTGATGAAGGTCACTACACCGATGAGAACGAGTAAGATCACAATGACTATTGTAAACTGGTGGTTTTTTATGGCTAATTCAGGAAGTCTCATTTTTTATGGTTTTAATACTTAAGAGTAAATATTAAAGAATTTCAACGGTGCTATTTTCATTGATCTCACTCAGTCCTTCTGATATGATCAGGTCATTGGCTGAGAGTGCACCGACCACTAGAACTTGGTCGTTAAAAATGGTTTCTATCTTCACTTTAATTTTTCTGGCTTTGTTATTTTCGATTTTATACACAATGCCGTCGTTTTGATCCGCTTCAGCCAAAGACTCAATAGAGATCAGTTTGTAGATTTGTTTTTGAGAAGGGGTGATTTTTACCTTGGCTATAAATCCTTTTTTAATAGTATCCGGAATTTCATGCAAAGAGATTTCTACCTCATAAGTGCCATTCATTGGATTTGGGGCATTGGCGATTTTTGTAATGGCCCCATTGAAAATGGCATTGGGGTAGGCATCAAAGGTGATTTTGACGCTATCACCCAACACTATCTTCACTACTTCTTTGTCCACTAATCCTGACTTGATTAAACTCGAATACTGGTACGCCCCCATTGGTTAATTCTCCTTCTTCTCGCATTTTATTCAGGATTAACCCGTCAGAAGGAGCGGTGATTACTGAATGGGTCAGGTTAAATTTAGCGATGTTGAGATCAGATGATGTTACTGCAAAAGCTGTTTGGGCATTTTGAAGTGTTTCGAGGGTGACCACTTTTTCTTTATAAAGGTTTTGTGCTCTTTTTAAATCTCGCTCCGCTTTGTCAAAAGCCAAATTGGCTTTGTCAAATGCACTTTCTATTTCTGACAAATCCAGTTTGGCGAGCACCTGATTTTTCCTTACTTTTTGCCCATTATTGACGTTGATGCTTCTGATAATACCTCCTGTTTTGAAACTTAAAGAGGATTCTTTCTGAGAGAAAACTTTCCCCACCGAATGCAAAGGAACGGACATCAGCTTTTCCTCTACACGGACAGCTTTGACATATACTGGTTTTACCAATGGTTGTTTGTTGTCTGTTTGTTGTTCAGCTTTGGTACAAGAACTAAGGACTGGAATGGCAATTAGCACTCCAATAAGCAATAAAATTTTACTTGGTTTCATGTTTTTCATTGGTTAAATATTTTCAATTGGATAAGAGGCAGTCACCCGTTCGTAATCTGCATAACTTATTCTGATGTCATATTTTGAGATAATATTTTGAATCGTAGCATTGGTCAAGTTGGTTCTTGCATCAATCAACTCCAGTTGACTTGAGATGCCTTCCTGGTATTTTCTATTGATTAAATCATAGGTGGATTTTGCTTCCTCAATCATTTTTTTTGTGGATATATAATTCTGACTTTTCTCTTTGAGGTCATAAAAAGCCTGTATCGCTTCCAGTTGTATGCTGTTGCTCAGCTCTTCTTCCTGACTTTGAAGAATTTGACTTTTGATGATCGACTGTTGTTTTCTGGCTTTGTTTTGAAATCCAGAAAAAAGATTCCATGAAAGCACCAGAGAAGCCAAAGTGTAGTCCGATTCATTACTGAATTCATATTCAGATCCCTGAAAACCATAGTTGGCTATCGCATAGATGTTTGGCAGGTTATTGGATTCGTACAGTTTTCTTTCTGATTCATTGGCTTTTAATCCTAAGTTTAGTTTAGAAAACTCTTCCCGCTCCTTTGTGCTCGCTGGAAGAGCGGATGGAAGGGTTGGATCATCAGTTTCGTCCTCGGTCTTTATAGCACTTTCCAAGGGTTTGTTCAATAAGAAATTGAAGTATGCCCTGGAATTGTTTTTCATTTTCTGAGCTTCGGCTATCTGCAGGTTGACCTTTCCAATCTCAGTTTGTGCCCTTAAAGTGACGTCCAATGTTACCTTGTCATTTTGGTACAATACCTCACTTACCCTTAGGTTTTCTTCTACAAGTGATCTGGTAGAGTCAAATAACTCGACCAGTTTAACGCTTTTCAAATAATTGAAATAAGCTTTCTTGATTTGTGAAATCAACAGTCTTTTCTGGATAGATACATCAACTTGGCTTATTTTGGCTTGGTCTTCTGCGATGTTTTTTTGATAAGTAATTCGCTTGTCAAACAAGGGCTGAGTCAATGTCAACTTATTGTCGATATCGGTAGTCCTGTTGAAGTTGAGGCTCAGGTTTTCAATTTGCGGAAACTGTTCTTCTCCAATGATTCCATTCAA
>CAXBNB010000228.1:0-6670 GCA_963976505.1 uncultured Reichenbachiellaceae bacterium | reverse complement strand
CCAATTCTTTTTGGTTCTTTTGTGGGTTTTCAAAGGATGCTTTCACTACCAGTGAGGTAACGGTACTCCAGTTGTTGATGGTGAGCATTGCCAGTGCCAAAAGCAGGTTGATTGCCTCGTCCAATTCAGGGTTGGGTGATTTTACTGCCAGTGTTTGTTTTTTGAGGGTTTCAAAACATTCTCCGGAGTGTATAAAAGCTGACCCGTTGGATTCAGTTATTTTTTGAGCTTGATGCGTTTTATCGCCTATGCCTATGGCCATGCGTACATCAAGGTTGGAGGTTTGTCGTATGCTGGCTTTGATGTATAGTGCTGCTTTGAGTGCTTCCTGAGGGGCGAGTTCGAGTTGGAAACTGTCGCCTCTGTATATTTCCCATTGTCCGGGCGTTTGACCATATTGATTTAGTACTTTTTTAAGTAAAGGCAGCCACTCTGACGCTTTTTCAGTCCGTGAGTTGATGATGTCTCCTGTAATTACAGCGGTCATTTGTTTTCTTTTATCCAAATATATTCTTTCTCCAATTGATAAACAATATTATCGGCTCTAAAGCCGATAATTAAAATTATCGGTTCTAAAGCCGATATTGTAATATATCGGTACTGAAGCCGATATTTCAAAAAGAAAGGAATATACTTCCAGTGTATCCCATAATAGCACAAATCCCATGACCGAATCTTCACAAACCAGTCAAAATTCACCTATTTTTACTGTCCAATTTTCAGTAAACCCAAAAATGAAAAACTGGTTTTGTTTATTATTTGTTTTGTTTCCTCTGCTTTCCACTGCGCAGGAGTGCCTCTTTCTTTTAGACAGTGCAACTGCCTATCAGGAAAAGGATCAAATCAAATCTAGGGGATTGCTTGAAGAATTGGTATTGCGGCTTGATTCAGGAAAATGCGATGTTCAGATTGGATATGCAGAAGCATACAACAATGCAGGGCTGATCTATTGGAAATTGGATGATCAAAGGGCCGCAATCGATTTATTACAAAAAGCAACTTTGGTCAAGCTTGAGCGGTTTGATTCGTTGGCAATAGAGATGCTTCCATTTTATGATAATCTATATGCCATCTATCGCGACTATGGTAAATATGAGAAAGCTGGAGAATACCTAGACCTGGCAGATAAAACACTCGCCAACCACACAGAGGAAGGTATGGCTTACCTCAATCATTTAATTAAGAGTGGAGTTTTTTACAAAGAAGTAGGGTTGCTTGATAAAAGTACTGCTATGCTGTCCAAAGCTAAAATACTCACTGAAAAGCAGGTATGGAGTGATTCGATAGTGGGTAACATCTTGATAGAATCCGGGTCATTGCTTACCTTAAAAGGGGAATATCAACTGGCTAAGGATGACCTGAATCGTGCAATCTTGATATTGCGCAGCAACTATCCCATATTGCATGCCCGTGCGGTAGATCGATTGGCAAAGTTGCTTATGGAAAGCGGAGAACTCGCAAAATCTGAAAGCAGCCTACTCAGTAATATTGGTTTCAAGAAAGACCATTTTCCCAATGATACATTGCTACAGGTAGAATCACTCAACAATCTTGGTGTTCTCTATTATAGAATCAATGACACAGAAAAATCCCGTAATTATTTTGATCAGCTCATTTCAATGGGGGAGATATATCCGGAAGTAAAACCTTTTGGACTAAATAACCTTGGGGTCATCTATTTGAATGAAGGCAATATTGAAAAAGCAGTAAAGTATTTTGAAGAAGCGAGCTATTATTTTGCCACCACATTTGGTACGTTACACCAGGAGTATGCCAATGTATTGAACAACCTGGCTGGAGCTAGAAATAAATTAGGAGAAACGGATCTTGCTCTTTCATTGTATAATCAGGTGCTTGATTTAGACAAAGCACTTTTTGGTGAAAACCATCCCAAGTATGCCACCAGTCTGACCAATCTAGCTCATGTCTATGCTCAATTGGGATACCTAGAAGTAGCAGAAAAGTTTATTAGAAAATCTACCTTAATCAAACAAAAAGTCTTAGGTGAATCACACCATGAAGTGGCTAAAAGCCTGAATGATCTTGGCTTGATGGAACTGATGCTGGGAGATACTACCAAGGCCCTACAATCCTTTGACAGTGCACTTTATATCAACATTCACCACATTCAGAATATTTTTCCCGTGTTGACTGATGGGCAAAGAAACTTGGCTTATGAACAAATAAAACATAGTTTAAGGCGTTTTTCGTCTCTCGCTTTTTCAAGCAAATATTTTAATTCTAAATGGTCAGAAAGGGCACTTAATTATACCATAAACACCAAAAGTATTTTGTTTTATGCGTCAGATAAAATGCGTAGGCTTACTCAAGAAAGCGATGACCCTGAAATCAAAAACCTGTATAGTAGATGGAGACGGTACGGCATTGAATTGGCTAATGCATACTTGATGTCGGGCCATGAAAGGGAGGTTCAAAAGGTGTCCATAAAAGAACTTGAAAATAAATATCATGAACTGGAGAAGCTATTGGCTCAAAAGGTGAGTGCTTTTTCCAATCAAACAGAGACGACTTTTGTGAATTGGAATCAGATATCAAATTCACTGTCGGATTCAAGTGCGCTGGTTGAGATTGTGCAATACAGGCCCTATGAAGTTCAGGTGGACTCTACCGGTATTGTTCAGGGTTTTACTGATGAATCCAATTATGTCTGTTTTGTAATCAAACCAGGTGAAGTACTAGAAAAAGTCAATTGGAGTAAAGAAATCAAGTTTGACAAAAGTTTTAGTTTGTTTAGAAACACTCTGAAGTATTCGATTCCTGATGAAAAATCATATCAGTCATTGTGGTATCCAATAGACATCCATTTGAAAGAGGTGAAAAAGGTGTTTTTTGCAGGGGATGGTGATTGGCATAAGTTAAACCCAGCCATATTTTACGATACAGGGTTGAAAGAATATGTAACTGATAAATACGAAATTCTATATGTTACCAGTGGTAAAGATTTAATTACGAGAAAATCAAACACTTGGGCTAGGTCAGCTTATGTAGTAGGGAACCCTGATTTTAAAGTCCATGCCGAAATGAAACTGAAACCACTTGAAGGTGCAGAAGAAGAGGCTAGAGAAGTAACAGGTATATTAAAGAAGGACAAATGGAAAACGGAAACCGTTGTAAAAAAGAAAGCGACGGAAGAATCCATCAAGAAGTTGGCTCATCCAGGCATATTACACATTGCAACACATGGCTATTTTAATGAAGACGAAACCACTCATCCATTGTTGAATTCAGGACTATTCCTGTCGGCAAATGAAACAGGAGAAGATGGCAAACTTACCGCTTATGAGGCAATGAACCTGGCTTTGGATGAGACTTTACTCGTGGTGCTTTCGTCCTGTGAGACAGGACTGGGGAAAGTGGATAATGGCGAAGGCGTATTTGGTTTGCAGCGTTCGTTTCTGGCTGCAGGAGCAGAGAATTTGATTATTACATTAGTAAAAATAGATGATGAGGCTACTCAGTATTTTATGAGGTTGTTTTATGAAAACTTCGTTGGTACTGAAAATGTGGAACAGGCTTTTTTTAACACAAGGAAGGAGTTTAAAAAGAAGTTTACAGATCCTTTGGATTGGGGAGCCTTTGTATTGATTTCAAAACACTAAGCTTTTGTCGGACTTGTAAATAATGATCTCTTTTCCAGTTGGTAAAAAATAATCTAGGTGGTTTTCTTCCATTATTATTTCTTCCATCACCCCAAATTTTTCAGAGAGTTTTGCAAGGGTGTCGCCGTTTTTCACAACATAGGTTATAAGTTCTTTTCCAGCTGCATCTTCTGGGATCATATAGTTTAAGTTTGGCATAAGGTGTTTTGGGTCAAAAACACGTACCACGTGTCCTTCTTTTAGAATGGCTACTTTACCAGGTAACCCATTCCATTCATGCAATTTCTCGGTTGGAACTTTTAGAAAATCTGAAGCCGTTGAAATAGGCATGTCATTTCTAACAATGAATACATCAGGTTTTGAGAAATTTACGGGCTCTTTGGTGTAAACTACAATTTCAGCACGTCGATTGAAAAGTCTACTGAACCATGAATCATGGTCGGAAAGCAGGTTTTTCTCCCCATTAGGAAAAATTCGAATTTGACCATAATCAAGTCCTTGTTGGTTGAGGTATTTTAAAATACTCAATCCTCTATTTTCGCTCAAGGTGTAGTTGAAATCGTGATCTCCAAAATGATCGGTGTGGGTATGGATGTCCACCATTACGATATTATCGGCTCGAAAAATTTTTACTAAATCATTGAGCGTTTCTTTGGATTCGTCTCTTAGGTCTTGGGAGGAAAAGTCAAAGTAGATTTTCTCAAATTGATATTTAAACCCATCGAAATCCATGCCTTCCCATTGGTACGTAGTTTCAACCTCATTTTCTGTGACTATGTGGTTATTTAGCGTGTCTGGAAGCATTCTGATTTCGAATGAATTTTTGTCAGACACCATGGTCAACATTTCCAGCGTGTCATTCAAGTTTAATCTTACAATAGACTCAGGTGTGCCTGTACCAATTATTTTTTTAAAATCACCAGGTTCTGAAAAACTTTCTGTGGACCCATCAAAAGTAGGCTGGAGCATGTGGTATCCTTCGTATTCTTCAACTCTGAAAGAATACAATTCCAGAGAAGTTGACCCCTGTAATATCATGTCGATGAGAGACTCATCTGTCATGAAGCTTTTCAGAAGTTCAATTTCACTTTTGTATTCAAATTCATAAATATCAAAGTCTGTCCTGTTTCTATTTGTTGTAATAAATCCTTTTTTACCAAGACTAAAGTAGTTGTCGTCATAGGAGCTATTGAAAGGCAATCCAATATTGTAGATATTAGGGGCATAAAAGGAAATGCCTTTGGCAAGGTAGGTGTCATATCCGCCATATCCTGCATGCCCATTGGATGAAAAAAGCAAGGCATTGAAAATAGAAGAGTAATATGGACTCATCTCGTCAGCTGGAGTGTTGATGGTTGCACCCATGTTGATGGCGGGAGCCCATTGATTCTCCCTCAATTTGAAACTCATCCAGATGTCCATGCCACCCAATCCTCCGGGTCTGTTCGATACAAAAAACAACGTGTCACCAGTTGAGGTTACATTGGGTTGTTTAGAATCAAATCCTGTTTTATTTACATTTTCGTTAAGCACAATAGGAGTGGACCATTGTGCTGATTCGTTTAGAGTGCTGGTAAAAACTTTGCATCCTTCATCTTTTTTGCAAGATGAAAAGTAAAATTCCCGACCGTCTTTGGAAAAACACCCTGTACCCTCGGCCCATTTGGAATTAAACAAATCAAATAATTTATTCTGTTTCCACTTGGAGTCATTATTTACTTCATATCCTTGAATATTAGGTAGTAACCCGCCAAACTGTCCGTCGTAAAATTGTTTTTGTCCCGTATTTCTGGTGGTGGAAAGCGCGGCATAGCCATTTTTATGTTGGATCATTCCAAATTCATGACTAGAAGAGTTGACGTCTTCAAGTGGATGAAGCTTGTGGTTGTTTTTTACTTTTAGCATCCGGATACCAAGTTTGCATCCTTTTTGCTGAAAACTTCCTAAAGTTTTGTATTCGTTAGTTACATTTGGGTTGTTAATCAAAAGGGTAAACGTTGAATCTGCTTGCCTGTATCGCCCTTCTGTTTTCAACAACCAACCATAATAATATAATGCTTGATCATTCTTATACCCTGTTTCTAGTAGGCCTTTAAATTGATCTATGGCCTTTTCATATTGCAGGCTATGGTATAGACTAAGCGCATAATTCAAGTGTATATCATGGTCTTTTGGCTGAATTTCATGTATTCTTTCAAAGAAGTCAACGGCCTCATTGTATTTTCCCGAATTGTAGTATTGATCCGCCAATTCTCTTAATTGACTGATGGATTGGCCCAAGCAATTGAGTGAGGCAAATAAGATCAATATGGTGATGATGTTTTTCAAAACAACGGATTGGTTACTTTGACAATGGCATCTTTAAATGCAAAAGTGTAAGCAAATGAGAGTTCCCATGTGGGCTCAAATTTTTGAGTATTGATCACAGGGTTGTCATTAATCGATGTTGAATTTAAATCGAAGCTGATACCGGCTTTCCAGTTTTGATGCTGAATCCCTGTTAGGAAAATAAATGAATCATTGTGGCGAAACCATGTACCTACCTGCATCAATGTACTTAATTGTTGACCAAAATACCTTGATATATAAAGTCCTGTATTCACCTGATATACGCCTCGTACCGCAAGTACATAGGCAGATGGGTGTATGAAGTAATTAGTTTGAAGTTTTCTCCTAGCTGTCAATATAGCTTTGAAATGTATTGGCATTTGAGAGTTTGAAAAAAAGCCTTCCTTTGGTTGGTTGATGTTATGGAAAGACACTCCTAGTATCATTGAATTTTGACTCAGAAGAGGATTGTGGTGGTCTGTCTTGGAAAACACCATTCCATAGTTAAAAGTGGGAGAGATATTGTTGTATTGATTTAAACTCTCAATAGGTAATGTATTGTCATAGCCTATGTATGGGTTGTATTGTGATCCAAATTGTAAATCAGAAGTATTGAGTTTATTTTGAATGACACCACCTTGTAATCCAAATGAGAGTAATTTTTTTCCTTCATAATCAAACCGGACAACATAAGAACCGGAAAGAAGTACATTGGTAGTCTG
>CAXBNB010000227.1:0-6674 GCA_963976505.1 uncultured Reichenbachiellaceae bacterium | reverse complement strand
TGCATACCGCAACTTAAATAGCCTATGGGAACTTGCAGCGCAATTACCAATCCACCACTTTGGTACCAGTGCCCCCTATTTGACTGCTTGCATGAAAAAAGGGCTGGCTCTTGGCAGCAGTTATGACCTTTCAGCTCTTCGTTCGATTGGATCGACTGGTGCACCACTTCCGCCTGAGACATTCGAATGGGTGTATCAAAATGTATCTCAGGATGTTTGGCTCTGCTCTATGAGCGGTGGAACGGATGTATGCACAGCCTTTGTTGGTGGATGCCCCACCGAACCTGTTTATAAAGGTGCCATTCAATGCCGGGCACTTGGGTGTGCTCTTTACGCCTATGATGAAAATGGCACTGCCATTACCAATAGCCTCGGTGAAATGGTGATCGAAAAACCCATGCCTTCCATGCCGATTTATTTCTGGAATGACCCAAATAATGAACGATACAAATCAAGTTACTTTGAGAAATTTGAAGACAAATGGTGTCATGGCGACTGGATCAACATCTATGACAATGGGAGTCTCATGATCCAAGGCAGGTCAGATGCCACCTTAAACAGGAAAGGAATCAGGATTGGTACAGCAGAAATTTATGCTGTATTAGATAAAATACCCGGAATCATTGACAGCCTTATCGTTGACATAGAAAAAGGAAATGGAGATGACATCATGCCTTTGTTTGTGGTATTGGAAAAAGGAATAAAACTAACAGAGATTAAAAAAACGATTACGGAATCCCTCAAAAAAGAATGCTCTCCTCGACATGTGCCAGATAGAATCATTCAGGTAAAAGACATTCCTTATACGCTCAGTGGCAAAAAAATGGAAATCCCTGTAAAGAAGGCTTTAATGGGAATGGACATCTCTAAAAGTGTTAATCCCGATGCGATTCGAAACCCTGAAGCTTTGACTTTTTTTATAAACTATTCAACAGAATTCAGAAAACGTTTTTTTTAAAACAGATTAAAATTAGTGTTCCATTCACAGTATTATCGGCGCAAATCATTAATTTTTCAATCCGAAATGACAATTACGCCTTAAACCTATTCACTATGAAAAATAACAGACGAGAATTCATCCAAAAAGCAGGAATCATTTCCTCCTCAGTGGTATTTGCTCCAAATGTACTTTTGGCGGCTACCCGCAAAAAGAAAGATAAACTGGGAGTTGCGTTAGTTGGGCTGGGGTATTACAACACCGACTTACTCGCTCCAGCACTTCAATTGACCGAGAAATGTGAATTGAAAGGAATCGTGACAGGTAGTCCTGAGAAAATTCCAATCTGGCAAGAGAAATATGGCATCAAAGATAAAAACGTCTATAACTACAAAAATTATGACGACATAGCCAACAACCCAGACATTGATGTGATATATGTAGTACTGCCTCCGTCTATGCACCGGGAATATACTGTGAGAGGCGCCAATACGGGCAAGCACATCTGGTGTGAAAAACCAATGGCTCCATCTGTAGTAGATTGTGAAGCCATGATCAAATCATGTGCAGATAATAAGGTAAAATTGGCAATCGGGTACAGGTGTCAACATGATCCCAACATACAAGCTTATATGAAAGTGGCCAAAGAACAGCCATTTGGGAAAGTCAAAATGGTGACTTCAGCCGCTGGATACTTTGAAAGAAGAACCGATCACTGGAAACAAAAGAAAAATATGGGAGGAGGAGTAATGGGTGACATGGGGGTCTATGCCATACAAGGAGCTCGATTGGCTACTGGAGAAGAACCTATATCCGTAATGGCTCAGGCCTCCACTACCAGGCCGGAAATTTACCATGAAGTGGAAGAAACCATGATGTATCAACTAGAATTCCCTAGTGGTGCAAGGGCATCTTGCCAATCAACTTATGGGGTGAACATTAATAACCTTCAAGTCAATTATGAAAAAGGATGGGTCAAAATGGAGCCACATTCGAGCTACAGAGGCAACAAAGGAAGTATGTCGGACGGTACCGTCATCGATTACCCAATAAAAATGCAACAGCAAAAACAAATGGATGAAGATGCAGAGTCTATTTTCAACAACAAACCCATGATCGTACCTGGTGAAGAAGGTTTAAGAGACATTAAAGTGGTAGAAGCGATTTACAAATCTGCTGCTATGGGTAGAGAAGTCAAGATATAGTGAAAAGAAAGGTTTCTGATTTAAAGCCAGAAACCTTTCATATTCGTGGAAAATAAAATTCTCGGACATGGCCGAGAATGTAGGATTGAAAAAAATTAAGTCTATTTAAATTACTGACGGCCATTTCTTTGAGGCCCAGGGGCATTTTTAAATTCACTTTCTGATATAAACCCGTCACTGTCAGCATCCACTTTGGCGAAATCATTCGCCAGAGGTCCTTTGATCTCACTCTTAGCCAATTTGCCATCCTTGTTGGCATCCATTTCAGACAAAAGCTGTGTAAAACTTGGTGGTCCTCCCCCTTGAGATCCCATTTGTTGAGGTCTACTTTGTTGACCAGAAGGTCTTTGGTTGTTACTAGTTTGATTCTTTTGCGAAGCACAAGCTACCACTGTAAAAGTGATTACTCCGAATGCGATTGTTTTAACTGTATTTTTCATGTTCGTTATATTTTAATATTTAGACGTGGTTTTTCTGCCATTCACTCGCAGAAAACTCAAAAGTTCAATGATTTTCCAACAACGTATTTCGCACCTATTTTAATTCGGAGCTGAGATAATTTATTAAAGGCTGTTGCTGCAAAATTTCGGCATACGCTAGATACTCGATGTAAGCCAGGTAGATTTCCTTTCGCAATAGAGCTTCTATATTTCTTGATTTAATCAAACTACTCTTTAGTCTTACCAATACCATTGGATTGCTGTCTGTCATTTGCTGTAGATTGGATGCCAATGCCTCCACGTTCAAACTGTCCAATTGACTTTGTAAGTTGTAGTACCTGGCTGTTAGCGTTTTTACTTTTTTCTTCATCAACTCTCGTCCTTCCTGCTGTTCAAGCTTAGCATTGGCTAAGTCGCCTTCCGCTTCTATCATCTCCAACTTTCGTTTGGTCATGTCACCCTTGTTGGGATTAAAAATAGGTATGGTCACACCAAGCCCGATACTCCATGGACTTCTATTTTGATCGATTCTATATTGTTGATACTGTGCTTGGAGGTATCCGAAATTAATATTCGATTTTTCCAATGCCCATTCGGATTGTGCAAGCTCAATTTGCTTTTGGCGATAGGCCACTTCGCCTGATTCAGATGCGAATTGAGGGTATTCGATCGATTGTTGGATTTTGTCAATAGAAATTAGCTTACTTAAATTCCATGATATCGTTTGGTTTTTCGCTGACGGATAAAGTGTCTCGATTTTGCTGCGTTGAGCATCTTCTTCGAAATACAATTCCTCCAGTGCCACTACTTTTTCTAACTGATCAATTTTTAACTCTACATAATCATTGGCATCAAAGAAATTAGAAAATCGCTGTGCCTCTAAAATTTTTATCTGTGTTTGTGCTATCTTCTTTTCTTCTTCTTTGATTTTTTTTTGCTCTTCTAGATAAGCCCAATCGATAATCGCTTCGTAGTGAGATTTCAGGATTTTTTTCAGGTCACGTTGACGATCGAGCTGCGTCACTTCTTGATAGGTCTGAAAGTATTGATTATTGCGTTTCACTTCCCAAGGGTTTGCAGGAGTCAATCGCAATGCATAATCCTGCCGTTCAGTATCCAATTGGTTGCTCTCCGTACGAAACTGCATCCCACGAATCATTGAAAGTTTATAAGGGTTTGTTTGAAGAAACGTATTTTGATTGTCAAATACTTTTATCGCTGGTGCTTCCAACGCCGACCATAAAAAGTCATCCATTGACACTTGGGCGCTCAGCACGGAAGGCAGTAATAAGATATAAAATATAAATGCACGCATATTTATCGAATCAAAACTTTTTCCCCATTGAAGAAAGTGTTTTCTGCAGGGATCTCAATAAAAACTTGTTGACCAAAAGCCTTTGTCGCAGTTGACTTTTGCAATATGTCAGGCAACTCATTTACCGATCCATAACCGATTACTTTACCATGAACAGAATTTCTTTGTTGATCATAAGACGATACACTTACCTCCTTCCCAACACCAAGTCCTGTTGGTTTCTTCCCGACAAGGTAAGCAACCACAGTGGTCGGATGCAATGGATTTATTTCCAATAGAGGGGTATAGGAGTCCACTTGTTCACCGGGCTTCACGTACACATTTTTTACAACACCAGGTGCTGTAGCGTACTTATTCAACTTACTCTTCTCGGTTTCTAGTAGTTTCAACTCACTCTCTAGCAGGATGATTTGATTTTCAAGCAGCTGTAGTTCGGTGGTACTTTCTTGCTTTACATCTTCAATTTTGATGTTAAGGGCTTCCATGTGCTTTTGCTTTTGCAGCTTCAACGATCTTATCTTGATAGACATTGGAGAATCTTCACTTGTATTTTTAGTAGTTGAAAATTCTTTTGTGAGCGCTTCATTCATCTTGATCTCGCTTTCAGATTCCAATATATCGGCATCAAGTTCTACTATCTTTATACCGTTTTGAGCTTTGATATAAGAAATTTCAGCATTGGCAAGTTTCGCTTGTTCTGCATGTTCAGATTTATGGACAGCAATGCGGTTGGTGAGTTTGGCTATATCTACTTCCAACTCATCGCTGGTGAGTTCGACTAAAAGCTCGCCTTCTTTCACTTCCATTCCTGGCACCACGTTTATGGATTTTACCAAAGCAGATTTCTCAGTTTTCACTTTATATTCTGACGTTTGAGCAATCCCTATTGACGCCTCACCACTGCCCTTAAAATAACGACCGCTGATGTACAACATGGAGACCAGCATCAGCACTATTAATATGTAAAACCAATTTATCTTTCTTTCCATCAGTTCCCTATGATTTCATTCGACGACAATTTAATCTGTGACACGCCTTCTAACTCTTTGATGGCATTTATCAATTCATCTTTGGTTACAGTTTCTTTTAATGTTACTGCATATTGATACCTTGTAGCCATTTCTTTGTTAACCTGAATAGCGATGGATCGGAAATCCCTGCAATAATTTTGAATGATGCTTGTAATCCTTACCAATTCGTCAGCGTCTTTAAGTGTAAAGTGCAACTGACTATGATGCGTATAACTTCGGAAAGGAGAAATGTGCAGCAACAATGCCACTAAGCAAAACAGAATAGAACCTACAAACGATATGGTAAAACCATAAACACCAATCGCTAATCCGGTGCTAAGAGCGGCGAACAAAAACAACACATCTCTTGGGTCATCAATACGGGTACGAAAGCGAATAATAGCCATTGCTCCAAAGACACCTAATCCACGAGCCAAACTATCCCCAATCGCCATCATGACCAAAGTGGTCACCACTGCTCCTAATATCAATGACTGGAAGAAGTTTTTGGGATAATATTCACCAGTAAATGTAAGCTTATGGGTGATGGCTATCAATGATGCCAGCACAAATGCCCATACAAAAGAATAGGTGATATTGACCAATTGTGGGTATTCGTACACTGGTTGGTCGGGAAATAATTCAAACATATTTTTTAGCTAATTAATTATTAGTTTGACCAGGTGTAGGAGTTTCCATAGCATTCCAGGTAGTTCCAGCATCCGTTGTACGTCCCCATGAAATATTTTCGTTTTGAGCATCGTAGGTGTACGTATCAATGGTTCTTCCATCGATATAGTACAATCCTATATCCTCTCCATCTGCACTCAAACTAAAATTAAGATGTAAGACACCTTGACTGGTTGATCCATCAGCCCATAGCAAAAGATATCCGCCTGCTGGAATAGTAGTAGCATCAGCATCATCACTGGAAATTTTATCGCCAAATGGATCATCTTTATCGTCCGAGAGATACATCCCTGCAATATTTACCGAAGTGGTTCCAGTGTTATGAATTTCTATCCAATCATCAAACTCATCTGTGCCGCTATCGCTATCCGGACAACAGGAAGTATTACTGGCCATAAACTCATTGATGACCAGTTGTGGCAAAAGGTCAGAGTTCAATAAATAATCTTCAGTGCTGTCAGGTGCAGAGGCAGGTTTAAAGGAAGATGCGCCATTGGAATCTACTGCCTCTATATAATATTCAACTGTTCCTTCTGAATCCATTGCTGGAATAGTGCCGGAATATGCTGTCCCATTTTGATAGGTCATGTCCACTTTTGTAAATGAACCACCATTAAAACTATAATACAGTGCTACGGAAGTAATGTCAGTAGTGGAAATTAGTTCGGCCGTTACCACCACACTTTCATTGAGTGAAGGAACTAGCGGATCGCGTGATATTGAATTAATGGCGGGCGCACTATCGTCTCCATTGGATTCACCTTGTGTTGTTACACCTGTAATTTCCCACAAATCAGAACCATCAGGAAACCTTGCGTAGGATTGTCCATTGTCAAGATTTGGAAATTCAACTTCTTCAATTAGTGTTCCCTCTGCATTCTCCAATGAAATTATCTCTCCACCTGCAGATAGTTTAAAATTGGTATTAAGTCCCGTTCCTAAATCATTGCAAAGCAGGACTATGAACCCGTTGGCAGGAATGGTAGTCCCAGATGGAAGGCTATATTGATTGCCTTCATCTGAGATGGTATATCCACTGATATCTTTACTGGTACCCAAGGCATTGTATAGTTCAAT
>CAXBNB010000226.1:0-6678 GCA_963976505.1 uncultured Reichenbachiellaceae bacterium | reverse complement strand
TTTTAATGAGGAATAAAGTACTTTAATACTTTATATAATTATTGAAACAGCTGTTTATTACATAACAAAAGATTGAAATATCATGAACAAATTATCTCGGTATATTCTCTTACTTGCTCTGTTCACCTTAGGCTTATTCTTTATTTCATCAAACATGACTGATGGTCATCTTAAGCAAGAATTAAGTCAAAAGAAGGAGATCAGACAATCAGGAAATACACACAAATTTCCATGTGATCAATTCGAAATCCCCAATTATGAGGCATACAGAATATCAAATGCACCTACAATTGATGGAAAACTGGATGAAAAAGAATGGAAATTGGCGCCCCGATCAAATAATTTCAAAGACCTAATTTCCGGATCCGAAACCATACACGATACGCAAGCAGCGGTGCTTTGGGATGATGAATATCTCTATGTAGCTTATTGGATTGAGGAGCCTAATCTACAAGCAAGCATCACCGAAAGAGATGGATTGATCTATCAGAACAACGATGTAGAACTATTTATCGCAGGGCAGGATGGTTACTACGAGTTTGAAATTAATTCCTATGGGACTATTTATGAAGTTTTTTTCCTTTGGGAAGAAGCATACAAAAAGGGTGGGTACCACACCATGCAAGATTTAGGACCCAATGAACCTGGCAGAAGAATGTTTAATGGTGTAGGCTATAAGACTCATCCTAGAGGCCCTAGGATTGGATTTTGGAACTGGGACCTTGAAGGGCTGAAAACGGCCGTTTCTGTGGATGGCACCATCAACAATGACAAGGATAGAGATAGAGGATGGACAGTAGAACTTGCACTACCTTGGTCGAGCCTCGCAATACTGGCAAAAGGAGACAATCTAAGCGTTCCACCACAAGCCAAAGATATTTGGAGAATGGATTTCTCAAGATTCAACCAATACAAAGAAGCCGAACCTGCCAAAGATTCTGGTGGATGGGCATGGAGTCCTCATGGTGTCTGGGATTCTCATGTACCGGAGTGCTTTACTTATATCAATTTTTCAAAAGAGGATATCAGTGGTTTAAAGAAATAATGATAGAAGCTCTTTGTATCTAAAAATGACGTAAATACCTAAAAAGACTAGGCCAAATCTTCTTGTTGATTCGTTCCGAATTTGGCAATATATCTATCAATAAACAATTCGCAAATACATTTTATATAACCTTTGTTAGCATTCTTGGTGTCAAATATGTTATTTGATTTTGAATCCTTCTCTAAATTGTATTCACATTGTAAGCAACTATAAAGTTCTGGGTTTGGTATAAACGAGTTCTCAATTTTTGGACATTCTTGAACTCTACTTTCTATTACTTTTTTAATAATTGATCTGCCATATTTTACTTCTAATTTAGATATTTGAGCATTCGATTTCAAGTTAACACCCACTTTGAATTCATTAAGTTTATTTCTTCTGTGATCCCTTCTTGTAGTATCAAGATTTTTTCGATGGTATTCTTTTTCTCTGAATTCTTTTTCTCTAACTATATCTTCTTTCAATCTTTGTTGGAAATTCAATTTCAATCTTTCCAATACATCATAGAATATCCAAGTAGATTTTTTTGCATTAAAAATATATTCCTCAAGCAATTGCTTAGTTAAATCTCTCTTTTCTTTGTGAAGATCAATTTCAATTGCATTCAACTTATTTGTCTCCAAATACTTTTTTTTGGTTTGATCAACCTTATGTGTAACATAGATTTCGACCAATAAACGAGAACCATTAATATTTAGTAAAAGATCAGGAACAATTGAATCAAATTTCTTTTCAACAGTGACAGAATCAACCTTTTTTAGTTCGGGGGTTAAGAATATTTTTGTTCTTTGAGCTAAAGAGCCATAACTGGGATATTCTTCCTTAACAACTATCTTTTCACCTGGGAGCATTATTTGTTTGGATTCAGCGATAATTTCTTTAGCTAATAAGTGTAGGGATGTTTCAACAGCATACGCACATTCTTCTGCTTGATAATGTTGAAAGTGATGCTTTACTTTACTAAATGGTTTATTTTTAGCGATTAACTTTTTACCACAACTTGGACAAGTACAATTACACTTCAATCCTCTTACAACGTCTCCAACATGAACCAATTTGAGTTCATCCTCTACTTGTTTATGTGCATATTCAAGTTTAACAGACATACAATCTTCATTTTATAAAGTTTCTTAATTCGATTTCTTGAGAGCCAATAATTGACAGTGGTTCAGTTGATAATGAAATATCAAAATAGCCTAATAATTGGTACATAAATTTGAATGAAACCCCCATAAAGATTATATAATCCAAATTCCAAATATGTAAATATTGCTCCAGAGAACGTCTGACATTGATTTAAAATGGACTAGGTATAAACCACTTAATAATCCGAAAAAGCTTACTTCACCGAGACAGGAAGTTCTTGTATTTGGTTATAAGTAATTTAAGAGTCTCAGGGTACAAATAAGGTACAAGAGAACTCCAATTTTTGACTGCTTTTCGTTGTTTTTTGTTTCGATTTGGACATTTTCAGTCGTTTTTTGGGACATTTATGAAATTTGGATTAGACTTCAATGATGGTCTAAAATTAACACACTTAATACCGAAAAGCATTCTCCATCAATAGCATCTCAGACCTTGTTATCCCGATTTCCTTAGCGATAGTTTCCCATTGGCTCACTGAACTTTTCACCTCATTGATAATATTATCCATTTGCTTGATGTCCAATTGAAAATAAGCTCCTACACTCTTGGCTAGTTCAAAATCCAAGGCATTGCTGATGGCATCTATGTTCAATGACAAGCCATCTTTATCAATGGAAGGATTGATATCATAAGCTGGAGAGAGTCTCCAACCTTCATGCGCTAAAATAAATCCATGATTGCGCAGGTGGTCATCTGTATTGGAAATAGCAATATTGAATACGATTCTTCGCCATAGCTGATGAAGGTCTTTTATATTTGAGGCTCCAGAAAACTGAATAAATTCTGCCAATTCTAAATAACTTGGAGGATTATCCCTAATAATGGCTTCATTGTTACCCGTCATGGTCATTGCCGATGCAAAGTGAATCCTTTCCCCCTCCAATCTATCAAACCGCTTCGTGAAAAATGTATGATGGTTTCCTGATACTTTTTCTACTTTTGATTCAGCCATGTTGATCCCAGAGTTTGTCGCCAGGCGATAGGCAAGGTATTCCCATAGTGCCTTATCCGTGGTATCATTTTTCGATGGAAATTTAGCAATCCATGGATGTCCGTATTCATCAAGGACATTTGCTTTAGGTCTGGCTCCTCCTAAAGAAGAGCCAGGAGCCATCAAGATGGCCAGCCATTTTTTGGTTTCATTATCATTGGCTTCTGATTCCAACTGATTCACCCCATATTGGAGTTCCCTAACAGATGACCATGGAGGAGTAGGATAGGCTCTATTGTCATCAAGAAATGGACCATTTGGGTCTAGCTTAAAACGTAACGCCCCCATTCTACTTGGGTCGTACACACCTAGTAAAAAATCAATGTCATATAAATTAGGGGATATATTTTCTCCTTCTTTTGCTTTTTGTACCGCACGTCGTTTCATTAAAGTACGCCCCCAAGTGTCGGGCATAGAATCTAAGAAAACACCAAAATTTTCTTTATTGTCTGGAAATTGAACACCCGAGTACCAACCAATATCAGGGTCTAGTAAAAACTGTTGTTTTGACTTTATCCAATTTGCATCATATTCAAAACTAAATGATTTTCTTCCTTTCCCCTGATGAGCAGAAAGTAATCCAATTAATTTTGGGTTAGGCATTCCTACCCAATGTGCGTAAACAAATACATCAGTTTTACTTGTTCCCATCTTACTTGACTCCCAGTAAATCTAAATCCTGCAACTTCCTTCCCAATTCATCATCCGCAGCTAGTTTTAGAAAATCTTCGTGTAGCCCAAGTACACGCAACACATTGAACAATGCACCCATGGATACGCTTGAGGTTCCCTTTTCAAGTAGGTATAATGTATTTCTAGCAATACCTGCCCTTTCTGCCACTTGAAGAGCGGTTAGCTTGCGCCTTTTCCTTGCCAACTTGATATTTTCGCCAAGTTGTTCCAGTATTTTTTGATGTTTGGGAAATAGTATTTGTTTCTTTTCCTTTTTCATAATGTACTATAATAAATACAAATATACATTTTATGTCTTTAATATAGTTATATGCATCAATAACACCTTAAATGCAATAGAAAAAAAAGCATTAACTAAAGAGGGTATTGATACTGGGCTTTTTCAGTTACACCTTTATATAAACTCCATACTAAGTCCGTACCAAGGCTGTCCGCACAATAAATAGAAAAACATAGTCTGTAATACTCAATCGGCAGAAACAATCACTTTCCGATACAAAACTTACTGAAAATATTCGCTAGTAAATCATCTGTCGTGATTTGACCTGTGATGCTTCCAAGGTAATGCAGTGCATGGCGGATATCCTGAGCGAGGAAGTCATTGGTGATTTTGTTGTCAATACCTCTCACTACGTCATGTAGAGAATTCTGAGTGTTGACCAGACTTTGGTAGTGACGAATGTTGGTGACCACTACATTGCCAGGTTTAAAGTTGTCCATTTGGCTTTTGTCCCAAATTAACTCTTTCAATTTGTCGATCCCTTAGTATTATTCCCTAAAATATTTTTCCTCATCAGCCTTACACATTGGACACATACCATCATCAGCAACATCAATAAGGTCTGTTAAGCTGCTTAAATTACCATTATCACATCTTTTACAAACATGTTTTGCCTTATAATCGCTAACAATTTTTTCAATTACATCTCTTTGTTTAACACTTAACGAATTCAATCCTTTATCCAATGCTCGCATTGAAATTCCTGCACCAGCTCCAGTTATCTCCTCCCTTTCAACAAGTTGCTTAAGAAGCCCAAGAATCTCATCGTTATATTGATTTTCCATCATTATTTCTTTTGCTCTTCCCATAATTATTCCGTTTAAATTTATTTTTATTTCTTGTACAGTGAAGTTATAATTAAAGATGAAATAAGTAGTACCAACCAACCATATATCGTTCCTACGATAACATTATTTTTGCTCCGTACCACACCTGCCAATTTCAAGAAACAATATAGTTTCTATTTATTTTTTCAGTGCTAGTCATTTCGAACTATTGTAGCCTTCAATTTTATCAACAAAGGTGCTCATGCCAGATATTTTTCTTCAAGTACTGTTTAAAGTCCGGATAATTTGCTGTCTTAAATTATTCCAAAATACAGTCTTCTTAGTCCGCTTAATATTTGATATAAACTTGATTAAAGTACCAGCTCTTACCAGTAGAAATTAGGCAGTGGGTATGAGACGTACATTATCTCTTCTAAACAATCTTCATTAAAACACTCTCACAGGATTAGTAAGTAGATTAGTAAACCAAATTTGGTTAAAAGTCAAA
Organism: uncultured Reichenbachiellaceae bacterium; assembly: GCA_963976505.1. Classification (GTDB taxonomy): domain Bacteria; phylum Bacteroidota; class Bacteroidia; order Cytophagales; family Cyclobacteriaceae; genus CAXBNB01. Next base: position 1,248 of record CAXBNB010000226.1, on the reverse strand, counting down.
TCATTTTGTAAAGTTGAACAATATTGTCGTGCAAGAATAAGTGACCTTGGAATAGTCTTTTCCGTATCCTCCCAATATTCAGTCAAATAAGATGTATCTGTTGTAAACACAATTAGCCATAGAGGATGACTGCACTTAGCATAAAATTTTTCATGCTTCTTGGAAATTGCCTTTTTGAGAGCATTAATTTTTTTCATCATATCAATGGCATAGGGAATGTCAGAATCAATCCTATGAGAATAATAATTGTATTTGCCACTATTATATTCTTTCTTATCTATTTCAATTAACCAATCTCGACTTACAATTTCTGTCAATTGAATTTCAATTTTAGCTCCATTGATTGAAGCCAAAAAGTCATGCCCATTTTCATCCAATTGTTCAACCATGTGCAAGGATTCCGGCGCATACTTTTTATTGAATTTGCTAATAAACCTATAGAATGCTTCTAATTCCTGTTTTTCTTTCTCGGGCGAAAGTTGATGCATGACTTTCTTAACCTTTCCCGAAGATGAAAAATTAATAGTACCAAATGGTTTTGTTGGTTTGCTAGGCTTCTTTTTCATTTTCGAATTTTAACTAATGAATTTTAATTTCTTATCATCCAAGAATCCAATTGTTACAACCTATGAGCTGATTTAGTCAATCTCTAGTATTTTATCTTCCATGAATTGATAGAATCATTCAAATTAGTTGAACTGGAATACTAGGACTCACTAATTAGAATCGGTTCTCCAACTTCATAACCTCCACCTCTGAGTTTTTCTACTCTCTGGGTATATTGATTATTCTCAGCGTCTTGATATTGTAGTTCAATTTGATAAGTTACTTGTTCTGGACTAATATTTCCAGTATCTTTTCTAGGAGTACCTTCCAAATTAAATGCACCTCCTTGATCTATTCTTAGATTTAATTTGGGTATTTGAAGCCTTACTAAACTCACGTCCAATTCTTGAATTGTCAGATTCTTAGCTTCTTTACCTTTATTTGTAAAATTAGCATAAAACCTATCAGCATTTGAATTAGAACCTTGTTTGACAAAATAAGGTTTTATTTTGGACATTATTCTCTGACGTTCAAGAGACAATTTTTGCTCTTCAATACCTTGATTATGTAAGAACATATTCGATTGAAGTTCTATTTGTTTTTCCAGTAATTTATTTGAGTCATTCATTAAACTTGACTGATACTGCATTTGCCCTGACTGAATAATCATTTGATCCGCTTGATTTTTGAGTTGTTTTACTA
>CAXBNB010000225.1:0-6699 GCA_963976505.1 uncultured Reichenbachiellaceae bacterium | reverse complement strand
TTTGCCACTTGGTCTCAGTACCGTGTAGGCTATTCCCTGTTTTCCGGTAAAATTTTCCTTTTTAAAATTGGATGTAAACCCAAGGTCTTTTGTCATTTGATCCATAAGTGCTACCTTCTTAAATACATTTGATTGTGTCAAACGAGCGCCACCAATAAACATAAGAACTATAGCACCTCCAAGGGCAATAAAGGTCGTAAACAACGCAGTAATTATTTTTGAAGAATCAACGAAGGAAAAATCAAATGCATCGTTGTTGAGCATAACCAATACCAAGGAAGCAAGAGTAAGAGTGATTCCCGCTACTCCAGCCAAACCAAAGCCTGGAATCACAAATATTTCTAAGGCTATCAGAATAATACCGACAAAAAACAATGCAATTTCCCAGTTTTCAGCTAAACCATTAAGGTAATATGGAATGAAGTAAAGTACTAAAGCCACAATGGCGGCCAAAATCGGAAAACCAACTCCAGGAGTTTGTAATTCGAAATATATTCCGCCAAGAATTACCATAATCAGAATTCCACTTAGAAATGGATTGAGGAATATTTGTACGAGTTTATCGGTTGCACTCAATGCATATTCATATAGTTCATAGTCTTCCACCTCTGCGCGTTGCATAATCTCGTCTATATTGGCAACCTGAGCCTCACAATAACCATGCTTGATGGCCTCTGAGGTAGAAAATGTAATCACCTGACCTTCCTGAGAAATACTATCCACTTCAATATTCTGGTCTACCATTGCTTCAGCAATTTTAGGGTCACGCCCATTTGCTTCAGCTGTTGACCGCATGATAGAACGCATATATGACTGATACTTATCTGGCGCAGCTGCACCTTCGGCCGTCACCACAGTCGCGGCTCCTATACTGGCGCCTTTGGTCATATAAATGCTATCGCATGCAATGGAGATCAACGCTCCAGCTGATGCTGCATCTTTGTTGATAAATACATAAATGGGAATCTCAAACTCCATCACTCGGGTGCGAATATCATCAGCATCATTTAGTGCACCACCATAGGTATCCATTTCAATGATAACATAGTCAGCACTCATTTCCCTGGCTTTGTCCAATGCCAATTCAGAATAACGATTGGTTCTTGGGTCAATTTCGCTATCCAACTTCATCTTAAACACCAAAGGCTTTTCCTTTTTCACTTCCTCTTCCTGCCCTATTGCTGATAGAGATATAAAAAGCAGTGGAACAAAAAGAAGTTTTATATTTTTTATAATAAACATGCCCAGCAGATAATTAATGTGAGTGTAAGATTAAATAGTATTCACAACCAACGATAGAAAACTGGTAACTATTTTCCATGGATTAATCTGAATTAATTGCTTATATGTATTCAATATTTTCGATTTTTGCCATCATTTAGTAACAACAAAATTCTAATGTAAATTTAACGGTTTGGCTTAATTTATAGCTATATCCTTAATCATAAATTATTTTGAATATACTTTTTCAAAAGCAATTTTCTAGTTTAATCAGATTCGTAAAACCATCAGATGATCATACGGTTATTTGTCTGGAACAAATCAGTGAGTCCCTTCCATCTCCGCAATACCATGTTGTAGATTTACAATCTTTCACGCTAAATGCAGAAAATATATCAGTCAAAAACAGCAAAACACTGGTATTAAAATCTATCACCTCCAGCCATCTTATTCTCAACGAGTACCACAATGGCAAAAATCCAGATCACGCAACTGCAATGGTCTACGATTACAAAAGAAAAATAATAGAGTGGGAAAAAGAAAATTTCAGGATTTTAGAGATAAATGGAGAAGTAATCAAATCTCCACATCAACATTTCGAAAATCGGTTTTCATACTGGAATGTTAAAACTGGTCAGATAATTGATGAACCAGCAACAACGAATCTTAAATCTAATAAAACAGAGTCTTTTCCGTTGTTGTATCCTGAGAACAGTGAGCATTTTGGTTCGTTCTCAAAATTCATTAATGAAAAAACAGGACATGTGCCTGCTATCTGCTGTGAGTACTTAGAGGTAGAGAAGCTTATGATTCTATCTTACTATTTTTTTGAAAATAAAACCCTTACAAACGTGTTACTGATAGCAAATAGTGATGGGGAAATATTAGACACAATAAATTTGGGAGAAAACCTGAAAGGAATCGGAAAAGATACTTTTTTTGTATTGGAAAATAAATTGGTTTTTATATCAAATAAAAATACTTTGAACATATATGAAGTTTAACCTGCTGATTGTAATCCTGTTTATATGTCTAACTGGCAAAGCAATAGGAATGGACTCTTTGAGAATGGAAACGAATGGAGGCAAAAAGTTTATCATTCATAGAGTAGATGCTCAAGAGACATTGTTTGCCATTTCCAGAAAATACAATGTCAAAATTCAAGAATTAATCAACCACAACAATGGAATTGAAAATGGCATCAATATCAACCAGGAAGTAATCGTCCCTTATTTTGAAGAGGAACCTTCCACAAATATGTCATTAAATGGCAATGAAGTTTTACACGTGGTGCAACCCGGAGAAACCTCTTACAGACTGTCAAAACAATACGACATTTCTATTGATTCCCTATTGATGTTGAATAAATTAGAGTCCCCTACACTTAGCTTAGGAGATACACTTATTGTAGGATTTAATACAATTAAAAAGAAGAAATCAGTAGACCAAAACACTGTTAAGTCAACTGTTACCCTTCCAATAACAGAAAGTAATTCCACACAAGACAGTCTAAGTCTCGGTCAATACCATACGGTCAAAGGTTCTGAAACTTTATACAGTATAGCTAAAACTTACAATGTTTCTTTAGAGGAACTCAACAAGATCAACAAGCTATCAACCAATGATTTAAGTATCGGACAAAAATTACTCATCTCTAAAAGAGAGCCTCCAATACAAGGAATTCCCAATGAAGAAAAAGTAGTCCCTGAAATAGAAGAACCAGAACCCATCAATATCGATACACTTTATGTCTCATCTAACAACAGCCGTTTTAAAGAACGAACAGAAAAGGTTGGAAATTTGAATAAAACTCTTGAAGATGGGTTTGCCATGAAAATCAAAAACACAACCGACACCAGAAGATACCTTGCACTTCACCGCAATGCTCCAGTTGGAACTGTGATAGAGGTGACAAATCAAATGAATAACCTATCAATCTATGCTCGTGTGGTTGGCAAACTTCCTGAAACAGGAATAAACAAAAATGTACTGATTCGAATCTCAAATGCTGCATACGAAAAGCTCAAAGCACTTGACGCAAAGATTCCGGTAGAAATAGGATACGTCAGGGAGAATGATTGATTCAAATGAATTAAAGCTTTTTCTTGATCAGAAAGTAGAGGAATTCAATAAGCCAAATTTCATTAAAGACGATCCAATCTGTATTCCTCATCAGTTTTCTAAAAAACAAGACATTGAAATTGCAGGTTTTTTTGCTTCCATACTGGCTTGGGGCCAAAGAAAAACCATTATCAATAAATGCAATGAGTTGATGCAAATGATGGACAATTCACCGCATGATTTCATTACTACTCACCAAGATTCAGACCTCAAAAGGCTTTTACCTTTCAAACACCGTACGTTCAATGCCACTGATACGCTTTACTTTATTGAGAAATTAAAGCATCACTACAAGCAATATGATTCTCTGGAAATGGCTTTTATGAATGCAACTGATAGTAATAACTTTGACATGAAATCTGCACTGACCCATTTCAGAGATTGCTTTTTCGATCTACCCGATTTTCCTCAAAGGACGAGAAAACACATCTCCACTCCTGCCAACAAGTCTGCATGTAAACGCCTCAATATGTTTCTGCGATGGATGGTAAGAAATGATAACAAGGGAGTTGATTTTGGTATTTGGAAAAACATACCTCCTGCTGCATTAATATGTCCATGCGATGTACATGTGGATAGAATTGCAAGAAAACTGGGATTGATAACCAGAAAACAAACGGACTGGCAAACAGCAGAGGAACTCACTCAAAACCTACAGAAATTTGATCCGAAAGATCCAGTGAAGTATGATTTCGCTTTATTTGGTTTGGGAGTGATCGAGAAGTTTTGACTACATTTTGACCTAAACTAAAAGGTGTATTCATCCATATTATTCACTTTGAGTAACAATTAATAGCACAATTAGGAAACTATGTACTTAATTGTTTTTTGGTGCTTTTCTCTCTAAAGGTCCGATTTAATCCAAAATTTTCATCTTTTATAAAATGTAAGGAGAATGACATTTATAGTCCAAAATAAATGATCTGGGAATTTCTTTTCAGAAAATTAGGTTGTGCTCGAAACTTGCGCCATGTACAAACACTCAATGTTAATTATATTTTTATTGGCTCAAGCCATTATATGCAAAGATGTTTTGGCTCAAAGTTGCTGCTCAGGTGGAGTTCCTTTATCAGGAAATATTGGGATGCCTATAAGTGAACAAGGCACGTGGCAGTTTTCATTGAACTATGACCTTAATGTTCTCAACACCTTAAAAGATGGATCAAATACCTTGTCTGATAACACACGTAAACGAACTACACATTCCGTAATGGGTCAGGTTGGTTACACTTTTAACAACCGATTTCAGTAGAATCATTTTTTTCCTTTGTTCGTCAGGAACGAAAAATCACACCTAAATATCAACCAACTACATTTACTGCTACAAATGGAATTGGAGATGCCTTGTTGCTGTTCAAGTATAGGTTTATCAAAAATTACCAAATAGGAATTGGGATCAAGGCACCCGTGGGCTCTTCTGATCTATCGAATAAACGAGGTTTGACGCTGACTGCCGACCTGCAACCTGGAAGTGGTGCGTGGGACATAGTTTACTGGATAGGCGGAAGTCAGGTAATGAAATTTAGGAAGTCGATGACAGCCATTGGTTCGGTGATATACAGGGTCACAGGAAATAACAATGCTTATTTTGGAAACCAAATATATAAATTCGGAAATGAAATTCAGGCCAACCTAGGCATAGCCGACAGGTTCACGATTGGAACAGTGGTATTTGACCCATCGATAAGTATCAAGTACCGCCAAGTAAATGCAGACAGGACAAAGGCCGATAATATCACGGGTATAAAAGATGTGCCGAGCACCGGTGGAGAATGGATATTTATCCGCCCGGGTATGTCGTATAACATGTCACCAAGTACGTCTTTACAAGCCAATATCGAACTACCTATTTATGCCAATCTTGTAAATACACAAGTCACACCAACATTTAGGATAAACGTTGGTGTCAATTTCATCTTAAAAAATAAAAATAGTTATGAGCTCAATGAAATTTAATTCCTTGATCCTTTATGCCATTTCATTTGTCGTTTTTTCTTGTGGAAGTAGCGATCCTTCCACACCCGCTATAAATAATGACACCTGGCTAATACCTTTCAGCGAAGTTCGTGATGGCGGGCCAGGTAAAGATGGTATCCCAGCTTTAGAAAATCCCCTAATGATCAATGCAGTCGAAGCTGAATACCTTGATGATTTCGATCTCGTTGTTGGTTACAAAAATGGTAATGACGCTAGGGCTTATCCCCACAAAATTTTTGACTGGCACGAAATAATCAACGATGATCTTCAGGGAAGAAAAATTGCCATTACCCATTGCCCACTCACTGGTACGTCACTAGGTTGGGAAAGGGAATACAATGGACAAACAACTACTTTTGGAGTTTCGGGTCTTTTGTACAACACCAATCTGATGCCATACGACCGAACAACGAATAGCACATGGACACAAATTGGTGAACAATGTGTCAATGGTGAACTCACCGGAACCAAAGCAGAAACATTTCAGGTATTTGAGACTGAATGGAAAACCTGGAAATCGATGTATCCTGAGACCAAAGTGGTATCTACCAATACAGGCCATTCCCGTAACTATGGTAATTATCCTTATGGAGACTACCGAACAACAAATGGTTTAATATTTTCAGTAACTGTGGACGACAACCGGCTTCCTCAAAAAGAACGTGTACATGGTATCATTGTCAATGATAAAGTTAAAGTATATAAATTCATCAGCTTCACCCAAAACCCAGTAATCACTGATACTTTTCAAGGAAAAAACGTAACAGTCATTGGCAGCCCTGAGAAAAATTTCATCATTTCATTTCATGAAAAAATAATTGACTCAACAGTGCTCTCATTCAGCGCCATCAATGACTTCAATTCACCGGAAGTATTGGAAGATCAGTTGGGCAATAAATGGGACATTTTCGGAAATGCTCTAAGTGGCCCAAACCAAGGGGAAAAACTAGAACCCACCAACTCTTTTATTGGAATGTTTTTTTCATGGGCACCATTCTATGGACTTCCGGAAATTTATAACAACTGAATATGTCATTTAAACTAAATAACTCCGTCATTAAACATTGTATTTACCTGATCATAACAATGTGCTTTTTGGCCTGTGGTGAAGAAACTGTAGATCAGGCAAACTCCACTAGTGGTAATGGCGCCAATGGCAATACTGCGTTAGGGATTAATAATGGCTGGACAATCCCATTAGACGAGGTGCGTGATGGTGGACCAGGAAAAGACGGTATTCCGGCACTGGACAATCCAGAAATGATTTTAGCAAATGAGGCAACATATCTAGCTGATAATGATCTAATTGTAGGATATAAATTTGAAGATGAGGTACGAGCATATCCGCATAAAATTTTCAATTGGCATGAAATAGTTAAT
>CAXBNB010000224.1:0-6718 GCA_963976505.1 uncultured Reichenbachiellaceae bacterium | reverse complement strand
CTATATAGTATGTACTTTCAGGAATTATGAAAGGCTTTACTTTTGGAAATTTAAGGGAAATACCTTCGGTGACAGAGCCATAACCCAACTGTTCTACCTTAGAGAATGAAAACAAGTTATAATCTTTGAGCCCATTAAAATTACGATTTGATACTATATCTGTAAAGCCAAAAAGCACATCGGCACTAAAAGGATCTTGGGTTAAATCTAAAGTTGAAATATCAATATTAAAGTAATCCAGCAAATCCATTGCAAAGAGGTAAGATCCATCGCCTTTGTAGCCAAGAAAAACATTTTTTCTCGCTAAAACACCAGCAAAATCATTGGTCACTTCACCTTTGTAAAATACATGTAGAATTTGCGGGTATAATGGCATTAGAGATTTGATGCCATCTTGGAAACTAACATGATTCTCCACCAAAGCCAGATGTCCTTTTTCACTTTTTAATTTTTCAATGTCTTCCAGAGAACCTGAGCCTATCACTGTTTTAACTTTTATATTTAAGTCATCTTCTAAAATGTCATGAATTCTAAGGGCCACCTTGCCCATTGGTTCATTGATAGAATAATACAGGGTAATTTCAGTTGGGGCTTCTTCGCATCCTTGTACGAAAAGCATGAATGAAAAAATGAATAGAAATATATTTTTACTCATTGCCCAAAATGCTTAGGTAGAAGGTGTCTGCTTTCACTTTATTTCCTTTTGGATCCTTTTTCCATAAGGTGATCCCATTGACAAATCCTTGAATGGTGAAAAACAATAACCGTCCGTCTTCCCTCAATATGTAATAACTGTAATTTGGTTTAATAATAGAACCAAGAGACATGGCTATGGCACACCAAGCTCCATATTCGGGAAAGTATTTATCGGGCTCTTTGATAAATTTTGATCGGTTCTCCTCATTTTCAAAAATCAAAGTCATTCCAACGTAAGAATAGGAAAAATCAGGATGACCTTTCTGGATGCCATTTTCATCATAATAAGAAGTAATGTCATTTCCATCAAATGCTGGACCAGGTTCATGACAACAATATTGTTGTGCCTGGGTTTTCAGTCCAGTGAATAAAAACATGATCATAATAATGTGTTTCATTTCGTATAATTCTCTTGTGTAAAGTGGAAATAGAATAGTTAAAGGTTTTGTGCTGTGCGTATAATCATTCGACACCCGACTGACTAAGAATGGATATAATTCATTCTTATATAATTGTACTAGATTTTATGCGGCCTCAAAATCAATCTACTATTCTTGTCAAGACAATAGATTGGTCGTTTTGAATCAGTGTAATCATTTGACAGTGACTGGGATAGGTAATGGTGTATGGCATAGAAAGATTCAATTCCAGCGTGGTTTGGAACTCCCCTGAGCATTCTAATTGACCTGAAGGGGAAAATCTTTTGGAAAAGAACAATCCTCCTTTGAGTTGTTGCAAGGAAAACCAAGACCCTGCTCCCTCTCCTGCTAGCCATTGAGCAGCAGTATCTATCTCTGATGGTCTGTCAGGTGCTTCTAGAACTCCCGGGTTTCTGCTCATGGTGTGGTACATTTTGTTGCGTTAATTTCTTCTGTGTCCTCTACAAACTGTTCACCCGTTTGTCTGATGTTCCCTCCTAGTGCCAACACATTGTATTTTGGAGATGCGCTGATGGTAGGCTGAATAGTCAGAGCCAGTCGTTGCATGGCCGTTAATGCTGTGGTCTGTAGCACACTAGCCACGAATCGTGAACAATTGGTGCCGCTCCATATCAACGGTCCATAGGGTACAAAAACTTTTTCCTGGAACTGCCTTATGGTTTTGTAAGTCTTTGTAAGGGTCGTTTTCTGTATTGAAGACAATATATACCCATCCCCATGGCATGATTTGTTTTGATGGAGTTCTTCGAGGATTTCGCTTTCGTTCAGTAAATTAAAATCTGCATCAAATTGAGCTTTGGTTTGAATGATCAAATCATGATCTGTCAGCTTATTTCTTACCCTTCCATGTCCAACAGGAGCATGGTACCGACCAAAGTCGTAATAATCGCAAATACCAGTATCGAATGGAATCAAAACAACCGCAGCATGCCCGACTTTGTAAAAACCATCTTTATTGAAATTAATCGCCTTCATCAACGGCTCATACCAAGCTCCTGTCTGCTTGCAAAGCGTTTCAGGCCATGCAAGCGCCATTACCAAACCATCTTTTGCTCTTTTATTATTCACTCAATACAGCATTTTTATTTATAAATCTTATCGTAGAGGGCGCTACACCCAAATCCTCAGGAACATAAACACCATCCAAATTTAGCATGATTTTGATAATAGCCAAGTGATGAATCGTATGGTCCATGGCATACGCCAACTCTCTTTTCAAAGAGGAGTGAAAAAAATCCTTTTCATCCGCCAAGCTTCCGTAATCGACAGAAATGGAGATAGGAAAGTCTTCATGTATTTTAGCCAGTTCGTCTTGAATATCCTGTATCGCGATCAATGCACATTCAATGCTACTCTCCAGTTTTCGATTGCGTTTCCGGTCATCATAACATATTTTTTTTGATTTACATTGTTGTACAATGCATTGATAAAACTCAATAATATGCCTCAAATGTTGACCGACCGTTGATTGATTGATATAAGGTTTGGGGCTAATAAAATCCCTGATATCCAAACCCTCTATCAAAGAGCTGATCTGGCTTAAGAGCTGTCGATTTTGTGCTGCTATAATCACGTTTATAATAATTAATTATAAGTCCAGCGGTATTTTATCCGCTGGACTTTGTTTGTTTTTTTACTTAAACACTGATTTCACCGTTACATCGACCGACTTGGCCACATTGGTTGACGGTTTTCCTTTTTCAAAGGCAATTTCAAAATCCGCTAGTGTGAGTTGAAATTTTGAATCAACTGTTGATACGCCACCAGCCACAGAAATAGTTCCAGTAGTTTCTATGGTTTTTGTTACACCATGAAGGGTCAACTCTCCAACAACTTTGGCGTTATAAACGCCATCTGTTCCAAATTTCACGTCTTTGATATTGGTAATATTACCTACAAATTTACCTTTAGGAAAAGCTTTTGTATCTAAGAACTTATTACTATTAAAATGCTTCTGCATCATGGAAATTTCAAATTCAAAGCCTTGCATGGGAACTATGAATACGACAGCTCCTGTGCTAGGATCTATTGTACTTGTGAGCGTGTAATTATTAGAAGAAATATCCTCAGCCACGGTATGAGAAAAGAAATTAACACTTCCATCCTTGCTTACCATTTTACTTTGTGCTAGCGCCACTACATTCATAGTTACGGTTACCATTGTTATCAAAATTAACTTTTTCATAAAATTATATATTATAGTGTGTTAAAAATTTAAATAATATCACATTTGTCTAGGATGACGTCCTCATACAATTCCAAATCTTCATCGTAAGAAGCTCCTGATCGAATCACCCCTTTGATCGTAACTTTTTGTCCTTTTTTAAGCGTTGCGGCATGCTCATTAGTTTCTATTGTGAACGTGCAACGGACACCTGACAAAGCTTCATCTTGAAGCAAAATCACATAATTGTTTTCGAGGTTCTGATCGATAGATTTTACAGTTCCTGTTACAGCCAATATTTTGGATTCTCCTTCTTCCTGCAAGTATTTGTCATTGGCCAAAGAGGCATCAGATAGATATTCCTTGACAAGTTCATTGGTCGTCAACTCAAAATCTACGTTGGAAGATTGAACGTCTCTATGCGGCGAGTTGAAGATGTATAAGACAATGAGACCCCCAACGACAATACCAGTAATAGCTACTATTAACCCGTATTTTAATATTTTACTTTTCATCATTTTGTTAGATTTTGCTCGAATAGACGTACGACTTGTTTAATCCTGACAAAAGGTTTTAATTTTTTTTTATATTGGCCATTTGAATCCCCATTTTTTGGACTTTATTGGTGAAAAATTGTTGGAATTGATTTACTTACCCAAGCAAGAGTGAATCGCGTAAAATGGAGGATCAACGATCAGAAGTATTTAAAATTGATATAGAAAATTGGGTGAAAACTTATGGAGATGACCTTTATAGCTGGGCATTTCATAAAACCAATTCGCGCCAGCTGGCTGAGGATCTAGTGCAAGAAACATTTCTTGCTGCATATAAATCCTACGATTCGTTCAAAGGCCAGAGTAATGTAAAAACTTGGATCTTCAAGATTCTCAATAATAAAATCGTTGATTATTATAGAAAATCAGCTCGACAACATTTCAACAACCCTCATGATCAGAAAGGCCTAGAGTCTATAGCCGACATATTTGACCAAAATGACAATTGGAAAACCAACGGTTTGGAAGATGCCTGGATGGATGAGAAACATCTTTTAGACGACCCTGACTTTAATCAAGTGATGGACTTCTGTATGAACGATTTGCCCACTTCCTGGAGGATTGCAGTACTTCAAAAATATCATTTTGAAAAAGATGCCCAATCAATTTGTCAGGAATTGAATATATCAACGTCTAATTATTGGCAAATCATTCATAGAGCCAAACTATTGCTAAAAAAGTGTTTGGAGAAAAAGTGGTTTAGCGCTTGAAACCTTATGGTAAAAATTATATGATAAAATTGATGAACCTATTAATGCTTTCTTGTAAAAAGGCAACTCTATTGATAGAGAAACGTCAGGGATTTTCTTTGTCAATAAAAGAAAAAATGCAGGTAAAATTGCACACTTCAATGTGTAAGGCTTGTCGTTCTTATGAGAAACAAAATAGTGTGATCAACGGTGCTATTTCCAATTGGTTTTTAAATGATACAGTGAAAAAAGAGACGCTTTCCAAAGATGTTAAAGACCGAATAATCAATAAGATCAAACAATAGGTGACTCTTTTGTATGGTCATCAAACCGCACTCATTCACTTTATGCGCTCTTTTTCCAACCCTTAGACGAGATTATCTCACTGACAAGTCCAAGGCAGCAGATGTAACCTCTTTCAAGAACAGATTAACACTAGTCGGATGATCTTTAATTGTATTTAAGGACAATACCGCACCTTTCCAGTTTTCATTGATTATCCATTGTCCAAAATTAAGTTTTGGGACGTTCGAATAGTCTATTTCAATTCCATTGAGACCGTATGCGGTAAAATAAAAGTAGGAATCACCAACCATGCCATCTTCTATGGCCCATCCAAATCCCAACCCAAGGTTGTCATGCGCCTCTATATAGATACCCGTATCAAAATGATGTGGCCAAATTCTTGTTTCACCTTCTATTTGCAAATGCGTCAATAAGAGACAGCAGGCTTCATTGGCCATTGCCCTATTCTCTTGCCATTCTTTGATAAATACGCTATCCCATTTTTCAAATTTGTCTTCAGCAAAATCGTAAACCGGAATTTCATAATGGAGCTTATCTGTGAAACCTTCTCTACTGAACCCTACTTCTGGTAAATAAGCAGCGATCTCTTGTTCTATACTTTCAATTCTTTTTCCTTGAATCTTGAAACTATGAAGCGGAACTAGTGCATTGTTTATCAATTCAAATTGAAATGCATCCAAATTAAGGGCTAGATTTAATTTTTGATTTTCTTGCACCACCCACCGACCATAGATTTTATTACTTATCGGGTCAAATGACAAATTAGTGTGGCTGTCATCAGCCTCCTGAGGGACATAAGTCCGATTGAATTTTGCAATTATTTGTGACAGCAAGTGAATCTGCTGCTCAAGAATTTTGTATTCCATGTAGTTTATTTAATGTAAGTCAATTGGAGAGACAATAAAAACAGTAACTCCTGACAAATTTGATCTCATCATTTGCAAGAAGTTTTGACTCTTATTTCTCATTTTCATTTCTTAAGAATCAAGATTGCCCTGAAATTCCAGCATAATTTACTCCTGTCAACTTATGCATTTCCCAATCGAAAGTAGAAAGGTCGTCATGGTTGAATTTAGCAACATCGTCATGTCCACAGGCACGAGCCACCACTTTGACCAGGTCGTTACTTGCCTTGAAGAAGTTACTGAGATTGTCAGCGGACTTTTCTATAAGTAATCGAGCACGTAAATTTTCCTTTTGCGTAGCAATACCGACAGGACAATTGTTGGTGTGACACGCCCTCATGCCTAGGCATCCGATGGCCTGTAAGGCTGAATTTGAAACAGCGATAGCATCAGCACCCAACATCAATGCTTTGGCAAAATCGTCTGCGATACGCAATCCTCCGGTAATAATTAAAGTAACGTCTTTTGCCTTATTGTCATTTAAATACTTTCTTGCCCTAGCCAGCGCAGGAATAGTTGGAACATTGATATTGTCTCTCAGTACCAAAGGAGCAGCTCCTGTACCCCCACCTCTGCCATCTAATATGATATAGTCTACTCCAACATCCAATGCAAACTGAATGTCCTTTTCTATATGACTGGCAGCTATTTTAAACCCTATTGGAATACCACCTGTTACTTCTCGAACCTTTTCGGCAAATGCTTTAAAGTCCTTTACTCCATTGAAATCAGGGAAGGTAGCCGGACTTATAGCAGGCTGACCTGGCTTCAGTCCTCTAACCTCTGCAATTTCACCTTGTACTTTGTTACCTGGCAAGTGTCCACCGGTACCAGTTTTTGCACCTTGTCCACCTTTGAAGTGAAAGGCTTGGACATTTTTCAGTTTGTCCCATGAAAATCCAAATTGGGCAGATGCCAATTCATAAAAATATTTTGAGTTGTTGGCTTGCTCGTCTTGCAGCAT
>CAXBNB010000223.1:0-6723 GCA_963976505.1 uncultured Reichenbachiellaceae bacterium | reverse complement strand
TTGTTTAAAACCTTGATCGATCAAATGTTTTGTAGCGTTATAAGCGCCTGTAAAATCATCCACTACTACCTTAGTCACATCCAACCCTTTGCCTACTTTATCAAAAAGTACAATGGGAACTCCCTTTTCTATGAATTCTTCTAAATGACTAAAGTGTGTGGTTTCATTTGAAAGTGAAATCAGCAACCCATCTACACGTGTGTTCAACATTACTTTAGCTTCCCGTACTTCCTTTTTGTAAGATTCATTGGTTTGAAAGAGCATGACACTGTAGCCTTCTCGGTCTGCTACTTCTACTATTCCACTGATTACAGTAGAAAAAAAATGGTGGACAATTTCAGGCACCATAACTCCAATGATATTGGATTTGTTTTTCCTGAGGTTTAGGGCAAACTGGTTGGGTTCGTAATTGTATTTTTCGGCCAATTCTTTCACAGCCTTTTTGGTATTCTTGCTTATGTCGGGATAGTCTTTTAATGCACGTGAAACAGTGGGCACACTTACACCTAGCATTTTTGCAATATCTTTTAAAGTAACCTGACTTTTTCGCATATATCAAATGTAAACTTTTTCCTAAAATTAACCTTAACTAAACAAGTTAGTTATTTAGAATCGTTATAAATTATAATTATTTTCTCTTTACGAAATCGGTTACGTAATCGTTTTCGTTCGATTTTGGAAAAATTAGCGGTTGTATTCGCTTCTGGTTGTCAGTACTTTAGCATCGTCTTAGGCCAAAAGATTTAATCAATTTGTTAACTATACAACTAAAAAATAAGACAAATGAAACGTACTATACAAATTCTTTTTTCTACCAAAAGCAACTTTTTATGGATTGCTTTTACAATGATGAGTTTCCTTGCTCATGGTCAGGGAACTATAACCGGTACTATTTCTGATGAACATTCAGAGACATTACCTGGTGTTAATGTATTTATTGAAGGAACCACAATAGGAGGGACTTCAAATTTTGATGGAGTATATAGTATCAATAACCTTGATGAAGGTTCGTATACTATTATAGCAACTTTTGTAGGTTATAAATCAGCTAAGCAAGAGGTAACAGTTACAGGAGGAGAAGTTACTTTAGATTTTCAGTTGATACCGGATTTGTTAGAGTTGGACGCAGTAGTAGTAACTGGTGTAGTGAATCCAAAATCTAAGATGGAGTCGAGCGTTTCAATTACAACACTCAGTGCAAAAGGAATTTCGCAATCTTCACCACAGACAACAGCCGAGATTTTCAGGACGATTCCTGGAATAAGAGCGGAAGCTTCTGGTGGCGATGGAAATACAAATATTACTGTTCGCGGGGTGCCTATTTCAGCAGGAGGATCAAAATACCTGCAACTACAAGAAGACGGACTTCCAGTACTTTCATTTGGTGACATTGCATTTGCCACTTCCGATATATTCTTAAGATTTGATCAAAATTTAGCCAGAGTTGAAGCTATCAGAGGAGGATCTGCCTCCACCCAATCAAGTAATTCACCTGCTGGGATTATCAATTTCATCAGTAAAACGGGCAACACCGAGGGAGGAAGCTTAGGGACCACAGTTGGAATGAATTATAACTCATTTAGGACAGATTTTGACTATGGTGCGCCTATTGGAAATGGACTTAATTTTCACGTAGGAGGATTTTACCGACAAGGAGAAGGCCCTAGGAAAGCTGGCTACTTAGCAAATAAGGGCGGACAATTCAAGGCTAACTTAACTAAGAACTTTAAAAATGGCTATGCCAGGGTTTACTACAAAATGTTGAATGATAGAGCAGCGGCCTATATGCCAATGCCTATTCAGGTATCAGGAACAAATGCCAATCCAACATGGGAATCTGTACCTGGATTTGATGCTGTTTCGGGTGTGCAACACAGCCCTTACATGACCCAGAATTTTGGCATTGGACCAAATGGAGAAAGGCGTAATGTAAATGTATCCGATGGAATGCATCCAATTTCTCAATCAATCGGAGCGGAATTCGTATTTGATTTGGAAAACGATTGGACAATCGAAAACAGAGCCAGATTGGCTCTCAACTCAGGTCGTTTTGTGGCACCATTTACTGCGGCAGTAGGAACTACCAGTAACATGCTTACCACAGTAGGAGATGCAATCAATCGTGATTTGACTGGGGCTTCTCTTGCTTATGCTCATAATGGACAGGCTTACAATAATAGCAATGGTCTGGCGCAAGTCATTCACATGTTTGATACTGAGTTGAATGACTTTAATAATTTTGTCAACGATTTCAAAGTTTCTAAATCATTAGGAAATGTACAATTGACTGCTGGGTATTTCAAATCTTCACAAAACATCAACATGTCTTGGCTTTGGAATTCTTACCTAATGGAAGTCAATGGCGAAGATGGTGGATTATTAGACATTACTCAGAGCGGAACTCAAATAACCGAAGGAGGACAATATGCTTATGGTGTTCCTGTTTGGGGTAACTGTTGTCAGAGTGGGTTCAATACTACCTATGATATTAGCGCACCTTATGCTGCTGTAGCAGTTGATATAAATGAAAATATTAGTGTAGATGCGAGCTATCGTTGGGATAAAGGCTTTGTGCAGGGTTCAACTCAAGGAGGTACGCAAGCGACTTTGGATGTGAACAATGATGGTACAATTTCACCAATTGAAGAAAGTGTATCAGTTATTGATAATTCAGTATCTCACCCAGTTGATTATACATATAGCTATTCATCTTATTCAATAGGTGCTAACATGAAATTGGATGAAACCTCTGCTGTATTTGGTAGATTGAGTAAAGGAGCATCAGCAAAAGCTGATAGAATTCTTTCCCCTGGTTCACCGTTGTTGTCATTAGGAAATCCTAAAGATGTCATTAACCAATTCGAGCTAGGATATAAGAAAAACTTCTCTTTCGGAGGATTGTTTGTGACTGGGTTTATGGCTAATACTACTGAAGAAGGTGGTTTTGAGGCAAGTACACAGCAAGTGATCGAAAATGATTACAAAGCTTTGGGAGTTGAAATAGAGTCTGCTTTTAGCTTCGGTAATTTTGATGTGAGAAGTGCCATTACATATACCAATGCCGAGATTACTTCGGGTGACGACAAAGGAAATACCCCTAGAAGACAACCAAAATTGATGTACAACTTGATTCCTACTTATTCCATTAAGGGAGGACATTCTTTAGGGCTTAGTTTTATTGGACAAGGTAAGGGGTATGCGCAGAATAGCAATGAGCTGGTAATGCCTGGCTACAACATTGTCAATGCTTTTGTTACTTTAGCAGTGACTGATGGTTTTACTTTTTCTCTTAATGCCAATAACCTTACCAATACAATAGGAATTACAGAGTCTGAAGAAGGTTCGATTACTGAAGGTCAAGTAAATTATATACGCGCCAGATCTATTTCTGGTCGTACCTTATCTGCAACATTGAGATTTAAGTTTTAATTGAAGGAGGGACTTTAAAGCCCCTCCTTTTTTTTACTTTTTCAATCAATTCTTACCATTTTTCAGGAGTTCAATTCGATTCTCCATTATCAACTTATCAAAATGAAAAATAAAGTTCAATTGATAACCTATGCCCATAGGTTTGGAAACAAGGGTATCTCAGAAATCCATTCTTTTCTTAGTAGTAAGTTAAAAGGAGTTTTTGATGGTGGCATTCATTTACTTCCATTCTATACGCCCATTGATGGTGCCGATGCTGGCTATGATCCAATAGATCATACCGAGATAGACCCTCAAGTAGGAACTTGGGATGATATCAAAAAACTTTCGGGTGAATACGATATTATGGCTGATCTCATTGTAAATCATACTTCTATAGGTTCTAGAGAATTTAAAGATGTAAAGAAGAATGGTAGTATGTCGGAATATTTTGATCTTTTTCTCACAAAAGACAAAGTATTCGGAAATGAAGTGAGTGATGAAGCTATTAAAAAAATCTACCGACCAAGGCCTAATTTGCCCTTTACTTCTATAAAACTGGACAATGAAGAACAATTTGATTTTTGGACAACCTTTACAAGTGATCAGCTAGATATAGATGTCAATCATCCAAAAGGAATTGAGTACCTCTATAAAATCCTCTACACTTTTCACTTTTTTGGGATTAAAATAATTCGCCTTGATGCGGCAGGTTATGCCATTAAAAAAGCAGGGACTTCCTGTTTTATGCTCCCTGAAACCTATGATTTTATTAGAGATATCACTGATAAAGCCAATGTGCTGGGCATAGAGGTATTAGTAGAAATACACTCTCATTACCAGCTACAAGTTGAAATAGCCAAACGTGTAGATTATGTCTATGATTTCGCCTTGCCGCCCCTAGTGCTTCATACGATCTATAATAAATCCACAGTACAATTAAAGAATTGGTTGGAAATCAGTCCAAGAAATGCGATAACTGTACTAGATACTCACGATGGAATTGGTGTAATAGATGTAGCTGGAAATGGTACTGACAAAGGATTGCTGAGTGATGATGAGGTGAATTCTTTGGTTGACAACATTCATAAAAATTCAGGAAATACGAGCAGAAAAGCTACTGGGGCTGCTGCTTCTAATCTGGATATTTACCAGGTCAATTGTACCTTTTATGAAGCATTGGGTAAAAATGATTTCAACTATTTAGTCTCTAGAGTTATTCAATTTTTCAGTCCTGGTATACCTCAGGTTTATTATGTAGGATTGTTGGCCGGGGAAAATGATATGGAACTACTCGAAGAAACGCAAGTGGGTAGAGATATTAACCGTCACTTTTACTCTTTCGAGGAAGTAGAAGAGTCTATGAAAAGAGAAGTAGTGAAAGCACTGATTGCATTGATTAAATTTAGAAATACTCATGAATCGTTCAATGGCGATTTTAAATTAAGAAAATCAGCTGAAAATGCATTGCTCATTGAGTGGCACTTTAATGGAGAATGGTCAAGGCTTCATTTAGATTTTGTTTCCGGCACTTGTGAAATAAGCTTTTCGAATGAAGGAAAAACTCAAGTATTAGATTTTTCTTATTTACAACACAACGCTCCTATGAGTTTCACGGAAAACGCGTAATATGATTTCTGAATCTCCAAATTTGAAATTGAAGTTCTTAAAATTGCGATGTTGAATTATATTTAATATCCATTTAACTTACAACTATGCAAAACAAACCACCATTAAACTTTGGAAGTATCTGGAATATGAACTTTGGATTTTTTGGCATCCAATTTAGTTTCGGCTTGCAGCAAAGTAATATGAGTGCCATATACAGTTACCTAGGAGCTAACCCAGAGGACTTGGCCATACTGTGGCTTGCGGGCCCTATCACTGGTTTGGTAGTACAGCCGATTATTGGTGCTATTAGCGATGGCACATGGTCTCCCAAATTTGGCAGAAGAAAGCCTTTTTTCTTGATAGGGGCTGTCTTGGCAAGTTTTGCACTGGTATTCATGCCGTTTTCCGAAACAATTTGGATGGCAGCAGGACTACTCTGGATATTGGATGCCGCCAATAATATTGCGATGGAACCTTATCGTGCTTTTATTTCAGACAAACTACCAGCTGAGCAACATTCACTAGGTTTTTTGATGCAAAGTTTCTTCACCGGTTTGGGAACTACCATGGCCAATTTTATGCCAGCAATTCTAGTGTCATTAGGAATACTGGCCCTATCGGATAAGATGGGAAATGGAATTCCTGTATTTACCTATTGGGCATTTGGGATAGGGGCTGTTGCTTCAATTGTTACTGTACTTTTTTCGGTGTTGACTACCAAGGAGTATCCTCCAACAGATGAAGAGTTGGAAAAAATAAATGAAGACAAGGCTAAAGGGGATCTATTAGGAAGGACATTGACTGAAATTGTGAAAGCATTTAAAGAAATGCCATTTACAATGAAGCAATTGATTCCAGTACAGTTTCTGACATGGTTTGGAATGTTTTGTTATTGGCAATACATTACTTTGGGATTGTCTCAATCATTGTATGGAACCTTAGATCATACATCAGATGCTTTTGCAAAGTCACAATTGCTTACTGGTGAAATTAATGGTACTTATAACATTATTTGTTTTTCTATTGCTTTTTTATTGGTGCCTTTGGCAAAAAAAATAGGGGCAAAAAACGTACACTTTACCTGCCTAGTAATTGGTGGAGCTGGATTGATTGCTATGCAGTTCTTAAATGATACAGATGTACTATTTCAAATTTGGAATCCTCTAGGAGATAAGCCTATTGCAATTACTCAAATATATTTGATCTCCTTTGGCTTAGGGCTTACTTGGGCATCTGCTATGGCAATGCCATACAAGTTGCTTGCCGGATCTATTCCTCCAGATAAGACAGGAGTTTATATGGGTATTTTTAATATGTTTATCGTTATCCCTATGGCAATTCAAATATTCATGATGCAAACGTTTTTATATGATTTATTGGGTGCAAATCCTGTTAATGTAATTACGCTCGCAGGTATTTGTCTAATTGGTTCTGGTATATTTGCATTGTTTATTAGAGAGAAACAACTATGAAGCCTAATCAGTACTGACAAATTGAACGATATATGAATGTACTAGTATTTGGAGAAATTCTTTGGGATATAATAGAAGGAAAAAAGCATTTGGGAGGCGCTTCTCTCAATTTTGCCGCTCACTGTGCCCAATGTGGCCAATATGCCGGTATGATTTCTAGTCTTGGTCAGGATGAGTTAGGGGATACCGCGCTAGACATGATCAAAGAGCTAAAAGTGGATACTACCCTGAT
>CAXBNB010000222.1:0-6735 GCA_963976505.1 uncultured Reichenbachiellaceae bacterium | reverse complement strand
TTTTCAATGTTTTTCTAAACAATGGCACCAACTGATCGTCCAAAGTGCTTTCTGTTTTGCTCGCAAGTTTTTGTAGGTATAATGCAAGTATATCCGCCATTTTATAGAAGACTATAATGGCAAATAGTGGCAATAGTGCCTTGAGTACAGGATCTATATATTTGGTGGAAACTACGGGTAGTTGTAGCACCGGCACGAAGAGAACCAGCAACATGGTGACAAAAAGTAAACTAAGAGGACGGGCTACAGGAAGGATGTACTCCGCTGCTATTTTTTCATAACCAGAAGAGACTAACACCCTAAGAATGAGTTTTTCGAATATTAATGTGAAAATTTTATGGATCAAAAAACTTACAAATGCGAGTATCAAAATGCCAAAGTGTTGCCACATGGCCAGCCCCATTATTTTTTTTGTGCCTACTTTGGGTAAGATTTTTAACAATTTGTCTGTACCAAATTTGAATACCTCTTCATGAGCAACGTTAATGGCTTCTATTGATCTGGATTGGAATTGCCATTTGTTGTCTCGTTTGGTCAGGTATATGTTGGGATACCTAGGAGTCAAAACATACTGTGCTTTGTTTGTAGTTGAGTCTACATAATTGGAATTTTTCGGTACTTCATCCATGTAGATATAAATGCCTTCTCCATCCAGTACCTGTTTCAGGCTGTTGGCTACTTCTATGCGTTCATCTTCAGTCAAATCCCCATCAGAAATAGGTAAAGCAGCCTTTTGAGGATTATACCCCTCTTCGTTTAAGTAATATAGTAGTGTATATATACTCTGGTAAGGTGACTGCAAGTGCATAGCAATTGAATCTGGCTCAGTGTTTTGTCCTATACATACAAAAGGAAAAAGCAGAAATGTAAATAATAAACGTTTCAGCATGGGCTTATGAATTTGTGTTAGAATCATCTGAAGAGATGAAAATGGAGTAACTAATCTAATTATTTTTTCCCAACTACTACAGTATGGAGGTCGTCAGTTTTAAGGTATTGGTTAGCTGTTTTGATAATATCGTCTGAAGAAATGGTTTTTAGACTCTGGAAGAAATTGTCGAAATAGGAATAATTCAACCCGTGATTGTTGACAGATTTAAATTTTTCTATAAGCTGAAAAGGTGAGGAAACACCAGACAAAAACGAGCCTGCCATATAATTTCTTACGGTTTCTAATTCAAGGTCAGAAACTTTTGTGTCTTTTAATATATTCAGCTCTTTGTGTATTTCACCAATCGCATCTTGAGTATTTTCAGCGATTACATCTGCGCTTATAATCAAAAAAGACTCTTGTTTTAAAAAAACAGGATAAGAATGAACCCCATAAGTATATCCTTTATCTTCTCTTAGGTTTTTCATCAGCCTAGAGCTAAAGTAGCCGCCAAGAATCTCATTGAGTAAAACCAACTTAAAATGATCAGGATGGTGCTTATCCGGAATCTGCCACCCTAATCGAATAGAAGATTGAAGGCTTTCTGCTTTTTCAACAAAAATATTTTTTGAACTTTCAGATAAGGAGTTTTTCTTACTAAAGGAGTTTATTTCAGCTTTGTCAATATCAAAATATTGTTTTGCTATGTCGATCTCTGAACTGTCTACTGATCCACTCAAATAAAATTGAGGCGCGTTGTAAAAAGAAGAAAGGTAATAGCTTTCAATATCGGATTTATTCAATTTGGTCACATCATCTTCAGATAAGAACTGACCATACGAATGGTTTAATCCAAATAGGGACTCCCTTATCTTTCTAGAAGCGACAAAATTGGTTTTTTCACTGTTTACTTTGAGTTGCTGAATCTTATTTGTTTTAAGTATCTCTATTTCATTTTCATTAAAAGAGGGCTTAAAAAGAACTTCAGCCAATAAGGCAATTACTTCTTTAAAATACTTTTTTGGCGTATAAACAGCTATGGATGTATTGTCAAAGCTGGGGTTGATTTCTATGAAAGAGCCGTAATACTCAAACAGTTCTGCTATTTGATTGGCAGACTTGACTCTCGTGCCTTCAGGCAATGTTTTGGCTGTGATCCAAGATAGTCCAGGCAGGTTTTCATGACATATCCCGGAATCGAGTACAATTTCAAATTTGATAACAGGCTGATCTCCCGCATTAATAAGTGATAAATGGCTTCCATTTGATAACGAAAAGACCTCAGCTTGTTGTATCTCAGGATTTTTGATTTCTCCAAAAGAAGGAGCTATTGTTCTATCGAGCATTAATTGGAAGTGGATTCAGTGTCATCAATTCCTCTGTCGAAATTAAATAGTATTGAAAAACGGAGGGTTTCGGCCAAAGGGTTATTCTGTTCTGGCGGAATTAAATATGAAAAATCAACACCGAACTTTTGATACCTGAATCCAAGTCCTACTGTAATGTATTTCCTATTACCCTTGTTTGCTGTTTCATGGAAGTATCCAACACGTGCTGCAAATACATCTCTGTACCAATACTCTGCACCTGCAGCAATGGTGACTTCTTTTAATTCTTCAGAGAATCCATCAGGAGCATCGCTAAAAGAACCAAATATCCCACTTAAAAGATTTCTATTAGGGTCTCTTCCTCTGATAATATCTCCATTTGACCCAACTAACGGAGGAGTAGGTACTAGTAATTTGTTAAAATCCAATGCAAAAGTAATGGTGTTGTATGGATCTAGGCTTGTTTTAAAAGCACTCCCTAACCTCAAGTTTGTCGGGATGAAATCAGCATTACTTTCGTTGCTGTATGTTATTTTTTGTCCAATGTTTGAGATGTGAGCCCCAAAAGAAACTTCAGTGTCTTTACCACTCACCATGTATTTTTTGTTGAAATAAAAGCCTAAATCTACAGCGACACTCTTTCCTGATTGTGCCCCATCAGTGCCAGAATAGCTGCCTGATAGGTTTGACCAGATATACCTACCGGTTACACCAACTCCTATATACTCACTTAGTTTTCTGGAATAAGTCATATCAAAAGCAAGCTCTCTTGGATTTTCAAGTCCCAAACTTATGCCTTGTGTATTTGTCAACTGTATTTCACCTAAGTCAAAGTACCTTAAAGAAGTGCCTATAGTCTGAACCCTATCTATTTTGTAAAAACCAGATAAATATGAGATAGACATGTCATCTACTATTTTACCGAGCCAAGGCGTATAAGAAGCAGAAAATCCAAAGTCTTTATCAATAAATGCCAGTTTTCCGTTGTTCCAATGAGCAGAATTGGCATCAGCAGAAGTAGCGACACCCACATCTCCCATACCAGAAGCCCTGGAGTCAGGTGCGAAATTGATAAACGGAACAGCGGTGGTAATAACTCTGCGAGCTGTGTCCTGTCCATACAGGACTCCAGATGTTTGTGCTTTTGCAACAGCTATGTTCAATAATGCTGTTGTAAACACTAGAATCGCATAATTTGGTCTTTTAATCATGTTTTGAATTTTGCGAACACAAAGCTAACTAATTAATAGATAACAAGTTTTCTATGTATTTGATTTTTAGCACCATCCAAAGTGCTCTGAACATTTAGTCTATAAATATAAATTCCCTTGTCAATATAGTTTCCATTGGCATCTTTACCATTCCATTCGATCGAATTGATTCCCGCCAAACTATCATCAAAACGGTAACTGCTTTCTGTTATTACCCTTCCTTGTAAATTAATAATCTTTAATAGAACAATTAACTCTTCGCCTTCCCTGTCATGGGAAAATGTGAAAATGACCTTTTCATCCTTTGCCGTGTGAAATGGATTAGGATAAACGGAGATATCTCCCAACTGTAATGCAGTGTCACTTGTCACTACAAAATCGATTTCTGCCTGCGCAACATTATTGTAGGTGTCATACGCTTTGAACTTGATCGAGTATTTGCCTGGCTCTAGGTCCTGAAGTGGGTAACTGACCCATCCTTCCTTGTAGCTATCCAAAGATGCTGAATAAAAGTCATTCAATTGTATTTCATCTGAACCGTTGATGGATATGCTAATGTCTTGACCAAACCCTTCGTTTGAAATATTGATGCCATTGTTGTCGGATATTTTGGCAAGGAACAAGGGATTGGATCCAGTAGTTTGTCCTGAGACGAACAAAGAATCATTCATATACAATTGAATTTCTGGAGGCGTAATGTCAGCTGGAGCGTCTGGGTTAGACCCGCCAACTTTAAAGTCAATATTTGACCCGTTAGCATCCACTGGGTTTGCATCGGATGAGACTGCATACATGCTTATTTTTCCTTCCCCAAAAACATACGAAATGTTTTTAGGTACCACAAATTCAATGGCAAAGTCACCATTTTTCACTGATGCCTCACCTTTGAAAATGAGGGCCTCACGCCTGTCAAATTTTTGCGGCACAGTATTCTCATTTCCCAAGGTGGAAAATTGAGTAGGCTTGTCATATACGACTACCGACAATTTTCCAGAAAAATTGTCCACAATGGATTTGTCGCCTCTGCGTACCTCACCTTGCATCCTGATTTTGCTTAGGGCTTTCAAAGTATCGGCTTTGTCAATTACTTTTCCATTAATGCTGGTAATGGCCAACTCATACTTAGGAAATGAAAGCCTCATGGTGGGATCTCCTAGCAATGCAAAGTTTCTATTTTTAGCTCCTTCTAAACTTCTGTTTTTTGTGTTTTTTATGATATCGCCCAATCTTGGAAATTCACCATTTACTTTTTCCAAAGCGGCATAGTAATAAGCTTCATTCAAAATGAAATTGGTATTTGAAAACACCGGCCTGGTAGATGTCAGGAGGGCAATTGCTCCGCCATTAGGATTTAAAAGGGTCTTCTCTCCACCTGAAACCCTGTCTGGATTGTCATAGTTTCCAAATTCGCAAGTAGCGGTAATGAAAAAGGGCAGTTTACTTCGGTTTTTCAATTCCGACATTTGATTTTCATCTATGATTTTTTCTGCAGTCAGCTGAGATTCATTGCCGTGACCTGTGTAATTAATCATGAGCTTGCCTTCAGCAATCGATTTTTCAAAAGCTTCTCTTGCCGCTGGAGAGGTTTGGCCTGAAGGACTTGATATTTGCTCGTATGCATCAATGTACAATTTGTTGGCATTAAACTCAGGTCTGGTATTCTCTACATAAGTGGCCAGGTAATTGGCATCTCTCTGATGAATGTTGTTGTCACCATCGTCTGCGATAAACAACAGTTCATTTCGCCACTTTCCAAAAGCATTGATACTGGTTTCATAGCGAACTATTTTGCTCACCACATCTGCTGCTTCTTGCTGCGTCTTTACTGGCAACCTACCTACCCCTATCTCCATCGTATGGTCTCCAGATTCGTCTTCAATCCACTCCCCTTCGTGATCTTCCATAAACCCGAAATAATCGTCAGAAGAAAAATCGTAAAGCGGATGCAGAGAATTTCTAGCTTCATAAACCGGAACATAATTGGTATGGGTAAGCGATCGTTTTTTGTAGTCGTACGAGCAGTCGCCAAATAGCAATGCGTGTTTTAACTTATCAGGATTTTGATCATATATGTATTTGATAAAATCCCGAATAGCTGATATGTCCTGCATTCCAGATGAAAACTCATTGTATATCTGATCAACCGTCACAACATGGATGGAAAAACCATCGGTTTTTACTCTGTGTTTTTTCAAGTCATTGGCTTGAGATAAAAATTTAGTGTGTGTGATGAAAACCGCATCAACCGCCGACAGTGCATGAAGATTTTGGTTTGCTATTTTGGTTGAAAATATGGGCTTGGGAAAATCTGACCCTGAAAATGCTATCAATTCTTTGGAATCCTCTTTTATTCCAAACGTGGCTTTGTCACTCTGGGTGCTATACAGTTGATTTATAGCTTGGCTGGGTTGTGATACGTCCCAAATTTGGATATCAGAAGTAGAAGTTGATACTTCAAAAGTAGCATTTGAAAAACCGGATGTGTTGTAGAAATGCAGTGAATTGCCAGTCATGTTTAGTTTACTTTCTGCTTGTATGACGCAGAAGTCTAGAAATCCTGTAGAAGGTCCAGCAGAAGCTGTATTGTAGTGCAGGTTGAGCGTTAAGCCTGAACTGATATTGTTGAGGGCCGAAGCATTGACCTGAAAATCGCCTTTTTGCATCTTGCCTTTATTTGCATAAGTGCTATTTGGCACATCATCAATAGTTATATTTCCTAGCGAAAACTGATTTATAGACACATCGAAAGAAGTATTTAAAAATGCTTGAGCCATTGCAGATACTGATATTTTTATTTCTCCATCTGCCAAAATATTATTTGTATTGAAAGAGAAATCATTGTCTGGTTGACTGGAGGAAAATAATTCTCCAAACCACATCCGTCCACCTTTGATTAAGTTTGTTTCGTCTGTTTCATGGATGAATACATCTTTAAAGTTGTTGACTTTTTGCAAATCATTGCCAGTGCTTTCCCTGTTCTGCACTCTTAAACCATCGGCTTCTTTTATGGTTAGAAAGTAGAATGTCGTGTCACTGTATAGGTTGTTTTCATATTGAAATACATCTTCTACAGTATCATATTCGATAAAATCAGGTGAATTTCCAAAAAAAAGTATGTAGTCAGTGTTGTCAAATACTTCGTCTTCTTGTCCAGCTACTAGGATGGTGTTTTCGATAAGATCATCTGCTCTAGGAATAGCATTGGATTGCGGGAGCATTCCATTTCCACCATTTCCATAGATGGCGATTTTTTTTGGATTAATAGAGCCCACATTGATGCCCATATTTTCAAGAAAGGAGCGGTCAATTTTAAAAACTCCCTTTT
>CAXBNB010000221.1:0-6767 GCA_963976505.1 uncultured Reichenbachiellaceae bacterium | reverse complement strand
ATTCGATTTGGGAGATTTTTCAAAGTATATGTGCAATCTGCTCCCGAATTCAGAAGACTTCCAACAGATGTATTGAATCTTTTCGTCAAGAATGATCATGATGAAATGGTGCCTTATTCTGCCTTTATGAAGATAGTGAAAAAGCAAGGGCCCAATGAAGTTACCCGTTATAACATGTACAATTCAGCGGCTATAAGGGGACTTCCTGCTAAGGGATTCACTACTGCAGATGCTATTCAAGCAATAAGAGAAGTTGCCAGTGAAACTTTGCCAAAAGGATATGACATTGCTTGGGAAGGACTTTCTTATGATGAATCAAGAAGAGGTAATGAGTCACTTTATGTATTCATAATTGTACTGGCATTTGTTTACCTGGTGTTGGCAGCACAGTACGAAAGCTTTCTTTTGCCTTTGGCAGTGATCTTTTCATTACCAGTTGGGGTATTTGGTTCCTTTTTCGTACTCAAACTCATGGGGCTTGATAATGATATTTATGCTCAAATAGGACTCATTATGTTGGTGGGTTTACTAGGAAAAAATGCAGTGCTAATTGTAGAATTTGCTGTTCAGAAACATCGGCAAGGTTTTACTGTTTTGGAGGCCGCCATCGAGGGTGCCAGGGTTCGTTTTAGACCAATTTTGATGACTTCATTTGCCTTTATTGCAGGATTAATCCCGCTGGTAATAGCCACGGGTGCAGGAGCTATTGGTAATCGTACAATTGGATCGTCAGCACTCGGTGGTATGTTACTTGGTACCGTTTTCGGAGTAATTATCATCCCTGGTTTATACTACATATTTGGCACACTGGCTGAAGGTCGTAGTTTAATCAAAGGTGAACAAGACGAACCAATGTCTGAAGAATATGTGCATACGATAGTAGAACAAGATAGGATGTTGCGTGAGCATCGCAAAAGCCATATTGACTCTGATAAAGATGAAAAAAAGTAAAAGAAGACCAATGATCAGAATGAAGAAATATATAATATATAAATATATGGGAGTAGCCGTCATGGCATTTAGCTTTTCGGCTTGTACGCTTCCTACTCTTATTGATAAATCAGTAAATACAACTGTACCTGCGAGTTACAATCACTCGCAGGATAAAACCAATAAATCTGAGGTCAAGTGGAGGGAATATTTTACCGATCCAAACCTTGTCGCATTGATTGATTCGGCACTGAACAATAATCAGGAATTGAATATTACAATGCAGGAAATTGAAATTGCCAGAAATGAAGTCCAAGAACGAAAAGGTGAGTATTTACCATTTGTTGGTGTAGGAGGAGGTCTTGGCGTAGATAAAGTAGGTAGATACACCAGAAATGGAGCTTTGGAAGCCAACAATGAAATCATGCATGGCAAGGAATTTCCGGAACCTCTAGGTGATTTTATGCTGGGTGCTTATGCTAACTGGGAAGTCGATATCTGGCATAAACTACGCAATGCTAAAAAAGGAGCATACACCAGATACCTCGCTTCTGTTGATGGTAGGAATTTTATGGTGACCAATCTGATTGCGGAAATAGCCAATTCTTATTATGAATTGCTTGCCCTTGACAATCAATTGGCGATCGTAAAGCAGAACATCGAAATTCAAAGTAATGCGCTGAGAATTGTGAAGCTGCAAAAACAAGCCGCTCGGGTAACTGAACTGGCTGTACGACGGTTTGAAGCGCAAGTACTTGATACCAGGAGTCTTCAGTTCGGTATTCAGCAGCAGATTATTGAGACGGAGAATAGAATTAATTTTTTGGCGGGAAGGTATCCTCAAGCCATCACAAGGAATTCGGAGGGTTTCAGTAGTTTGGTTTATGATTCTTTTCAGACCGGGGTTCCGTCTCAGTTATTGCAAAACCGTCCGGACATCAGGCAAGCTGAGCTGGAGCTGGCAGCAGCCAGACTGGACATTAAAGTAGCTAAAGCTAGATTTTATCCTTCTGTGGGTATTTCAGCAGGCTTGGGTTTTCAGGCTTTTAATCCAGTTTACTTGTTGAATACACCAGAATCATTGCTATATTCACTAGGAGGAGATGTGGCTGGGCCATTGATCAATAGGAACGCCATAAAAGCGACTTATATCAATGCCAATGCCAAACAGATTCAAGCGATTTACAATTATGAGCGAACTATTTTGAATGCATACATCGAGGTAGTCAATCAGCTATCAAATATTAAAAACCTCAAAAGCAGTTATGACCTGAAAGCCTTGCAGGTGGAGGCATTGACCGAGTCAATTGAGATTTCTAATAACCTATTCAGGTCAGCAAGAGCGGACTACATGGAAGTACTGCTGACCCAACGAGATGCACTGGAAACAAGGTTTGAGTTGATAGAAACGAAAATGCGTCAAATGAATGCCAGGGTGAATATCTACAGGGCACTTGGAGGTGGCTGGAAATAAACAGCAGATATTGTGATTATATAACCGATGGTGTTGTCGTCTAGCATAAAAAAACCATTCTACAGCGTTGTAGGATGGTTTTTTTTGCCTTACCACCTTTGTAGGTCTTGTGACCTGCAAACATTCCATGTATCGGTTGATTATTTTCCTTATTAACTTAAAGCTGGCTATATCGGTTTGTTGGACACGAGTCCAACAAAGGCGGAATATCTAATAAAAGTTTGTTTCCGATTCGTCGGTTTAAGTCCTTCTGTCATTTCGACGAAGGAGAAATCTTTCTTGGCGATCTACAATAAGCAAGAAAGATCCCTCCAAAGTCGGGATGACAATGTGGCTTTACTTGGCCTAATGGTATGGAGTCCTGTCCGACGGCCTGAATCTCATAATTGCCCTACTGCCTTTGCAGGTCTTGTGACCTGCAAACATCCAATGTGTCAGATGATCATTTTCCTTATTCACTAAAAAAAGCTGACTATAGAGGTTTGTTGGACACAAGTCCAATGCGTTTGCTCTAAGTAAGCCAATAAATACCCGCCTAAAGTCTGGTGTGTGTTATTTTTCTTTTTGAGTCAATCGCATTTGTTCACTGTCCCACTGCACTCCATTGTCAATAATGCCACGCTTCAAATCTTCTTCCAGCTGTTTTTCCTGTTGCTCTATTTCTGCTCTTACTTTGAAAATGTACTCTTCTTTGTTGTTTGGTCTTCCTGATAATTTTCGGAGACTCGCTTCATCATACTGAATGAATTTTTGTGCTTGTCTGTGTATGGTGTATTTTCTATACCCCATATTGCTTAGTACATCACTGGCTAACTTGACAGACGTTTCTAGAGATTCCCGATATACATTTTGTATTCCAAGGTCTAACAATTCGTAAGCGTCGTAACGGTTTTTTGCGCGAAACATCAGTTTCAACTTAGGATATTTTTCTTTCAGGATTTTTGCCAATTGAACTGAAATATCTGGATCGTCGATAGTACAAATTAGAATGTTGGCGCTTGTGATGCCCGCAGACTCCAGGAGATCCATTCTGGTGGCGTCTCCATAATAGACATCAAAGCCCATTTTTCTCAATAGATCAACTCGGTTTGAATCTTGATCAAGAATGGTGGCTTCTACACCAGATGCACGCAAAAACCTGCCAACAGTACTTCCAAAATGTCCAAATCCTACTAAAATTACTTTGTGGGTTTTGGCAATGTGATCCACAGGTCGCTTCTCAATTTCTTTAGTGCCGACTTTAGGTAAGATAAACCGCTCATTAAGTATTCCTAGAATAGGGGCAAGGGTCATGGTGAGTGCTGTTACTACCAACATCATATCGAGTTGTGCGTTATCAAGTATTTTTAGTTGAAATGCGAAAGAAAGCAGGACAAAGGCGAATTCTCCGATTTGAGCTAGACCAATGGTTAAGAGTAGTTTTTGATCAATTTTCATTTTAAAAATGGAACCCACCAATAGCAGCACTATACCTTTTAAAATAATTACTCCGAAAACAAGACTGGTAATGGTCAACGGATATTCGCCTATCACGATAAAATTGATTGAGGCACCTACTGCCATAAAGAACAGTCCTAGCAGAAGCCCCTTAAATGGCTCAAGTGTACTTTCCAGTTCATGTTTGAATTCACTGGTAGCCAATACCACCCCACCAATTCCCTTACCCTGGTAGAAGCCACACTTCTCAGTAGAGGAACAACCAAGTACCTGCCGATTAAAACGACCGAAACAACAGATAGAATGACGGCCAGTGCTTGTAGTCCTATTGGTAAACTGTCTAACAATGAAGCATCATGATTTTCTACTGAGGAGTTGTTTTCATTATTTGCCAGCAAGGGAATAATCGCCAGCATGAGTATCACAATGATATCCTGAAACAGCAAAATGG
Organism: uncultured Reichenbachiellaceae bacterium; assembly: GCA_963976505.1. Taxonomy (GTDB): domain Bacteria; phylum Bacteroidota; class Bacteroidia; order Cytophagales; family Cyclobacteriaceae; genus CAXBNB01. Next base: position 2,475 of record CAXBNB010000221.1, on the reverse strand, counting down.
AGAATGAAGAAGCCCCATAGGTGGTATCAAACAATCCTTTTTCTTTGATGGTTTGTAGAGAAATGGCCGTAGATGAAAGTGCCACCGCCATTGAAATGGTTATGGCAACCTGCCACCCTACACCAAGTAAACTCAATACGAAATAAGACAGCAGTATTGTGCCAAATACTTGTGCGCCACCCATCCCAACAATGGTCTTTCGCATACCCCAAAAATTTTTGGGTTCTATTTCCAGACCGATCAGGAAGAGCATCATGACCACACCAAATTCTGCAAAGTGAAGGATGTCTTCACCTTCTTGCCCAACAAAACCCAAAACATAAGGACCAATAATAATCCCAGCTAGTAGATAACCCAAAACTGAACTTAGTCCTAGTTTTTTTGCAATTGGCACGCAAATAACGGCTCCTGAGAGAAAAACAATTGCCTGGAATAGAATGCTGCCGTTCATATCGAGGTGTTATTTAGTTGAGGAGTGTCATTTAGAAAATCACAATCGTTTATTTTTCCAAAGGTGGTGCCATTTTGTAGGGCATTGATTAATTGATCGTATTGTTCGGTATGTTGGTCCAGTTCATCCTGAGTGATCATGTGTGTGCCCATCACAGCAAACGGGGGTAAGTATTCCATCCCACAGAGCTTGGCTGTTTGCTCGAAAGGTCTCAAAAACTCATTTACTGAATAATTGTTGATGCCTTCAGGGCAATAGACTTCTCTTGATCCTCCGGTAGTTATTACATTCAGGCATTTTTTGCTATTCAAAGCATTGCCTTCAGGTCCGTATGCCCAACCAAACTCCAAGACGACATCTATCCATTGCTTCATCAATGGCGGGCAACTGTACCAATAAAATGGGTGATGCCAGATAATAATATCGTGTTGATCCAATAGCTTTTTTTCGAAGGGCACATCTATGTTGAAGTCGGGGTACTCCTCATACAAATCATGAAAAGTAACCCCTTCTCTTTCTTTAATTTTATGAATCAACGCTTTATTCGTTCGTGATTGTTCAAACTTCGGATGAGCAAATAATATCAGCAATCGTTTCATGCTAGCATGGAATTGTATGAATTAAAATTGAAAATGTATGAGTTGACCACCTGATTCGAAGCTTTTCGATATGGTAGAAAACCCATACTGAAAATTAACAATTTTTCAAGGTTTGTGGCTCGGTCAATCAATTGATTACATATTAAATTTATAAAATTGACCTGATCAACCCTCCGTCGACCCGAATAGAAGCCCCGTTGGTTGCGGAAGCCAACGGGCTTGAATAGTAAACAATAGTATCAGCTACTTCTTCAACAGATGCAAATCGCTCGATGAGGGAAGTAGGGCACATGTTTTTGAAAAAATCTTCTTCAACTTCATCCACTGTTTTGTGATCACCTTTGGCGAGTTCCTCAATAAATTCGTTAACACCCTTAGATTTAGTAGGGCCTGGCAAAATAGAATTGACCGTTACATTCGATCCTTTGGTCAACTCAGCTAGCCCTCTGCTGACTGCAATTTGAGCTGTTTTGGTCATTCCATAGTGAATCATTTCATCAGGAATGAAAACACCAGATTCACTGGATATGAAAAGGATTCTCCCCCAGTTTTTGGCCAGCATTTTTGGAAAATAATGCCTTGCTAGGCGGATTCCACTCATTACATTTATTTCAAAAAACCGCAACCAATCTTTATCTGAGATGTCTTTAAATGCTTTCGGCTCAAAGATGCCAGTATTGTTAATTAGTATATCCACTTCTGGTAATTCTTTTAACAACCTATTTATGTCATCAACTTTTGAAAAGTCCGCAGCAATACCCGATACTTTTGAATTGTCTATCGAAGACTTAAGTTCATTTACTGCTTTATTCACATTGGCTGTAGTTCTCCCGTTGATCACCACTTGCGCTCCTTCTCTCAAAAACCTTTGTGCCGTGGCATATCCGATTCCCGCCGTTGAGCCACTTATAAATACAATTTTATCTTTTACTTTTAAATCCATTTTTCTCTACTTTATACTTTTCTTTAAATCTGTTACTGTATAGTGATTGTAAGGGCAATCGCATTTAAAAATTCTACTATCCCCTGATTTATTCAGGGGTCTATTGGAGTTGAATGTGACTCTAACAGATACCGCAACAAGTGCGGTAAGGAGGTCTTTTTTTAAATGAGATAGCCCAGAGGATGCTTTCCGTTTCAAGGAAATCTGAAGGCCTTTTGATCAATACTTAATCACTGTTTGACCAATGGTCTTTCCTGATTCCTGCATTTTGTCGCCTTTGCAGGTCTTGTGACCTGTAAACAACCAATGTTTCAGATGATCATCTTTCTTGTTTACTTGAAAAGCTAGCTATATCGGTTTGTTGGACACAAGTCCAACAAAGGCGGAATACCTAATAAAAGACTGTTTCCGATTCGTCGGTTTAAGTCGGCCTCTCATGAAAAATACCAGAGGTTAGACATAATTGATTTAGTTTTTTTAAC
>CAXBNB010000220.1:0-6773 GCA_963976505.1 uncultured Reichenbachiellaceae bacterium | reverse complement strand
CCTTAAGAATGTAAAAGGGACCATTGGTAGAGCTGAAGAACTTAAAGATAAGTATGATTTTGTTGTGAGTAGAGCTGTTACCAGATTGAAGCCCTTTTATGGATGGGTGAAAGGGAAGTTCAACAAACAATCTGCTCATGAAATGAAAAACGGAATATTCTACCTCAAAGGTGGTGACCTCAAAGAAGAATTGACGGAATCAAAGCTAAGGTACAAGCTATTCAAACTGCCTGATTATTTCGAAGAAGAGTTTTTTGAAACCAAGCAGGTAGTGTATGTGCCGGCTCAATAATAGCCTGTCAATTCAAAATCCTCTATTTCTGAATCCAACACTTTTCCTGCTTCACATTTGAGCACACGGGCTGGGTAATTGGTCAGGAATGTGTGGTTGTGTGTAGCCATAAGTACAGCAGTGCCACTTCTGTTTATTTCTAGAAAAAGCTTAAATATATCATCTGATACTTTCGGATCAAGGTTTCCAGTTGGCTCATCTGCAATGAGAATACTTGGTTCATTGATTAATGCCCTAGCAATGACAACCCTTTGCTGTTCACCTCCGGAAAGCTGGTGGGGCATTTTAGAAGAAACTGCACCCAGTCCTACACGCATCAATACTTCTGCCAATCGTGCTTTCATTTTTGAGGATTCTTTCCATCCAGTGGCTTGCATCACAAATATCAGGTTTTCGGTCACCGACCTGTCGTTGAATAACTGGAAATCCTGAAATACGATTCCGATTTTGCGACGAAGGTGTGGGATTTGCTTTCGCTTGATTCCCATGATATTGACACCAGCTACCTGCACTTCTCCCGACCGCAGTGGCAAATCCGCATAGATGGTTTTGAGCAATGATGATTTTCCACTTCCTGTACGTCCTATCAGGTAAGTGAATTCACCTTTGTCTATATTGAAGGCTATGTTGTTCAATACTACCTGATTTTCTTGGTAGATGTCAGCACTTTTTACACAAACAACTGGTTCCGAACTGAATTCCATAGTCAAATATTTAATGGTTCTAATTTCCCGTAAGAAAGGTTCTCAATGATTTTAGACAATTCAATTTCTTTGCCTTCAAGGCCATACTTCTCCAATTTCTTCAATGGCCTGTCTGCCCGAAAATAGGCCACCAATACAAAATTATTATCCCTAAGCTGGATGTAGTCTGGTATTTTGGCTTTTCCTTTTACTTTGATGATGTACATTTCTTTTAGACAGATAGCAAAATCGTTAGTTGAACTGCAAGTAAAATTACAAGCTTTCCTTTGGATGGAAACAAATCTAAGAAGAAAATAAAAACCTGATGTATGAAAGAGGGGAAATAAAAATGGCAAACCGAATATCGCACCGCTACAACCATCTACCCTTGCTGCCTTCCAGCCCTGGGGGATTCGATAGGAGCTGGTCGTATCGGTTTGCCGCTGCAAAATTAAGACAATTGTAGATTAATATCTATGATCGTTTAATTATTTTCGTGAATATTTTAGTTGTACTGCCATTTGAAAAAATACATCCCATTATTATCCATTTCTCTGGTTTTGGTTTTCCTCCTAAACCTGTCCATAGGATCTGTGAAGATTCCTCTTGGAGATGTCTGGGATATATTGGTGGGCAATGAAATAGAACATTCCTCCTGGCGAAATATTATTTTGAATTTCAGATTGCCTAGAGCAGTGACAGCTGTATTGGCTGGAATGGGATTGAGCCTGAGTGGCTTGTTTATGCAGACCTACTTTAGAAATCCCCTTGCAGGGCCATATGTACTGGGCATTAGCTCTGGAGCGAGCCTTGGAGTAGCTGTTGTAGTATTAGGAGGCTTTGGGCTTTTTACATTCAGTACTGGAAATTGGGGTGTGATTGCAGGTTCTGTCGTTGGTGCTACTTTGGTCTTTTCTGTTGTGCTGTTTTTTTCTAAAAAAGTAAACAACAACACATCATTGTTGATCATTGGTCTGATGTTTAGCAGTGCCACTTCTTCTCTCGTAAGTATTTTGCAATATTTCAGTACTCCGGAAAACATACAATCTTATCTGATCTGGACTTTCGGAGATTTGGGAGGTGTGACAAGGGAAGAACTTTATATTCTTAGTCCTATTATGATCATAGCAATATTGCTATCCGTATTTATGATTAAGCCATTAAACATCCTGCAACTAGGGGAGGTGTACGCCAAAAATTCAGGATTGAATATTCAATCTGCACGGTATGGTATTATTTTCCTGACTGCCTTGTTGGCGGGAACTATTACCGCATTTTGTGGGCCGATTGCATTTATTGGGTTGGCAGTGCCTCACATCGCAAGGATGGTAGTGGATACCTCAGACCACAACAAGATCCTGCCAGTTACGGCTTTTACAGGTGCTATCATTTTACTGGTTTGTGATATTGTTTCGAGGTTACCGGGGTTTACCCAAACCTTGCCGCTCAATGCGGTTACATCGCTTTTTGGCGGTCCTTTGGTGATTTGGCTGATCGTGAAACGTAAAAACCTTCAATCCAATTTTTGATGACAAAAATAGAAAAAACTATGTTATCTACTAAAGGTTTATGTATTGGGTATGGGGAAAAGGTAATAGGAGAAAATATAAACCTAGAAGCCCATTCGAATGAAATGGTGTGTTTATTGGGGCAAAATGGAGTGGGAAAATCGACATTGCTGCGGACATTGAGCAATCTGCAAGTACCATTGTCGGGTAATGTTCTAATAGGAGACAATGAGATCAACAGTCTGAGCCATCAGGAGCTCTCACGCGTTTTGGGGATAGTAACTACCGATAAAATAGGCATTCAAAACATGACTGTCAAGGAATTGGTTTCACTAGGTAGGTATCCTTATACCAATTGGTTGGGAAAGCTGGATGCAGCGGATAAGGCCAAAGTTGATGAGTCCATTACACTTTGTAAAGTGGATTATATTGCTGACAAAAAAATTGGAGACCTGAGCGATGGTCAACGGCAAAAGGCCATGATTGCAAGGGTCTTGGCACAAGACACTCGAATTGTTTTACTTGATGAGCCTACGGCACACTTGGACTTGATCAATCGTGCGGAAATCATGAAACTGCTTTCGGAAATAAAGCAAAACAGATGTATTATTATATCCACCCACGAATTGTCCTTGTCCATGCAGTTTGCTGATAAGTTGTGGCTGATGAATTTCAACCAGCCAATGGTAACTGGAATTCCAGAAGACTTGGCTTTGGGAGGACAAATTAACAGGTCATTTCATGAACAGGAGTTTGAAATCGATGTTTTGACAGGTAATGTGCAATTTCAAAATCAGTCAACAAATAGTATAAATCTAATAGGAGAGGGAACCGCTTTTGAATGGACAAAGCATGCACTTGAACGAATAGGCTATGAATTGGATGGGCATTCACAGGACTTGCTCAAGGTTGACATTGTTTCGGGACAGTTGTCATGGCAGTTGACCGTAGCAGGTACTGATGTAAATGGAATCACTTTGGAACTTCTGGTTCAAAAATTAAAAGAGCAGTAGGGTTAAAAAACTCTATTTGTTTCTCCCAGCCATTTTTAAATTAATTGGATGAATTAATTGCCTGGTTTGCATTATTTTCACAGTATCTTTATGTTGAATGTGGAGAGTTAATTTAAGCTAATGAAGAAAAGGATATTTGTGGTAGAAGATGAGGTGCTCATAGCTGATGGACTTTGTAGGACATTGGATAAGTTGGGATATGAGGCTTTAGAACCTGCTCTTTCTTACAAAGAAGCGGTGGAACGATTTGAGAATGAAGAAGCCGATTTGGTGATTCTTGATATTTATTTGGGTGGGAAAAAAACAGGTATAGACGTAGCAGAGTTTATTCGGAGCAAATCCAATACGCCTCATATTTTCCTCTCATCATTTTCGGACAAACAAACCCTAGATCTAGCCAAGCAGACACAGCCTTATGCTTACCTTGTGAAACCATTTGGATCAGCTGATGTCCACACTGCAATAGAAGTTGCATTCAATAACTACGAACACTCAGTTAAGAAGAATGTTGATAATGACTCACAAGAATATATTTCTGAAATTACCGCTACAGAAAAAATAATACTACAAAAGATCAAAGAAGGGTTGACTTCTAAAGAGATAGCAGAAGAACTGAACGTAAGTGGCAGTACGGTGAAAAACCATCGACACAATATATGTAAGAAGCTGAAATTGCCCAATACTACCCATTCATTACTCAATTGGGTCATGAGGAATGACAATGAAAAGTTCTAGGCCATAGCAATATCGTTTTCAATATTTCTGGTTTTGGTATCTTTGAAAGAAACCAGAAATGAGCAACCAGAATCATAGTTGTATTCTATTTTGCCCTGAAGTTGCTTTGCCAATCGTTGTACAAGTTTGAGTCCTGTACTCTTTGCAGCCGCCAGATTAAAGTCTGTAGAAATTCCCTTACCATTGTCGGTCACCTTGAGTTCATAACTTCCCGTTTCCTTTCCTTGATTCACTGAGATGCTTAGAAGTTTCTTTGTTTCGTCAAAACCATATTTGAAAGCATTGGTTACCAATTCATTTATGATCAAGCCCAGCGGAATGGCCGTATCGATATCGAATGAGTGGGTAGAAGGGGCTATGGATACCTTTGGCTGCTCTTCAATAGTAAACATATTGGAAATTTCTGCGATCAACTTTTTCACATATTCATCAAAAGGAATGTTTAAATCGTCATTCTGATACAAACTGTCATGAATGAGAGACATGGATTTCACACGACTTTTCCCTTCATGAGTCAATGCCAGTGCTTTGGGATCTTGAATGTCATTGGCTTGGATTTCCAATAGGCTTAATATGATTTGGAAATTGTTTTTTACCCTATGGTTGACTTCACGGAGCAGCAATTCCTTTTCTGCTTCTCTTTTGATGATGGCATCACGCTGCTGGGCGATGAATTCATTCTTGATTTTAAGGTTTTCCGCTTGTTTCTGCGAACGGACAAACCCAAATATGGCAATGGCAAGTAAGAAACCAGTTAAACTCATAATGATAAGGTAAAGACTAGATTTCTCCTGTTCGTATGCTATATCAAATTCTTTTTCCTTCACTGCCAGTTTGGTTTCATAATTGGCAAGATTTTCTGATAGCTCCTGTGAATAGACTGTTTTATTGACAACTACTGCTTGGTCTTGAAAGTTGAGGGCTTCTTTGTAAAACCCTTCTGCAGCCAAAGCCTTGGCGCTTTCCCTCAATACATGATAATATTCGTTGAGGTTTATTTTGTCTTTTGATAGTTGGTCGATTTTATTGCAAAATTCAAGTAAATCATTCACTTCAAACTTTTTGTAAATCATTTCCTTGAATGGAGAATTGGCAGGTAGTGTGCCCAAAAATTGAGCGTAAAGATTGTAACTGACTGTAGTAGCGCCGGGTATATCGTACATCTCATCCAAAAGATCAATAACCTTTTCATCAGATCCTCCTTTATATGCCAGTACATTAATGAGGTGGGCCAAAGTGCCAGCGTAGTAGGGGCTTTTTACTGCCTGAAGCTTGTCCAATTCGTAAGCCTCTTCGCTTACTGCTATGTATTCTTCTAGCTTCCCTTCTCTTTGTAAAAAGTCACTTACGTGATAAAGTGATAGAATGATCATACTGGTGTCATTCATAGCCCTTGCCGTTTCTTCATTTTTTAGACAAATGGCTTTACCAACTTCAATGTCGCCCTGTATTTCAGCCATAATGATCTCATGCGTACTGGCTAATATTTTTGCCTTTTTTGTGTGGGGTTCGTCAGGGGCGAATTGTGAGATGTACTGGTTTAAGGCTTCATTTCGTATGCTGGCCTCATCCAGTACCAATAACTCGTTAGCCAGATTTCTGATTTGCAACCATTTGATAAAAACAAAGTCCATGTTGATGTCATCAGTATTATCTGGTGTTTTTACATTTGATTGGATGAAATTGTCCAGCTGGCGAAAATGATTGGTCTCTCTTTGGTTTATAGTTTCTATAAAAGTCAGGTAATCGGCATAACTGGCTGTACCTGTTTTACTAATCCTTTTCAGTATAGCGGGATAACTTTTACGCTCATTTATTGTTGATGCAATTAACAAAGCTGAATCAAATTGATTGGTCAACAGATGATTCTCGATCGTCGTGATTTTACTTTGAGATAGGCTGTCCGGTTGTGTAGAAAGCTGAGCAAATAAACTTCCATTTGTTATGAGCAGGAAAAATACTAGGGTACGGCTGGTGCAAGAGTTCATGGACGATTGTATTTTATTCGAATAAGGCTAAAGTACATACAAACATATCTATATCCTGTTTCAGATTAAATTTCTGTTCGCCCAAATACACTAGATTATTTAAATAAAATACTGTCCTTAAGAGGCAAAGGAGTTAATGCGCTCAATGAATTGTTGCTTTTATATCAAATATAGACCTTAGGGTCTATTGACAATGTGTTAAATACTTACTCTTTTTGTGTAAAAATAAGAGAGAAGGAGAAGGTATTGAAGATAGCTGGTAATTTGGCGTGTTGAGTGTTTGTTATTAGAGTTTTTGGCTGTTGTTTCTTTTAACTTACACTCACCGCCAAATATTGCCTGTTTACCGAATAAATTATAATTTTTTCAGAAAATCGTTATATTTTGCGCCGAGGTTACTGCTTATTGATTACGAACTTAACTATAGCTATGAGAATCTATAAAGTTTTTACAGGATTTTACAGTCCAATTTATATATCCGTATTTTTTCTTATAGGGTTATTTACTTTTTCCAATCTGAATGCCCAAAGCACAGTTGATGTTAATTTTCAAGA
>CAXBNB010000219.1:0-6778 GCA_963976505.1 uncultured Reichenbachiellaceae bacterium | reverse complement strand
TTCCATTTTCACCTTCGGGTAAAAATAAAGTACTGAAATCAATCAAATCATACCCGAATGCTGGATCAATCACTTCTTGTAATACTACAGCTGCTTGGCTAAATTTATCTTGAAATAAGTAAGCTTTACCAAGGAGAGCTTTTGCAGCACCTTTTGTTATTCTACCTAGTTCTGTTTGAACAATCGGTAAGTTCTCAGCAGCAAAGATCAGATCAGCTTCGATTTGTGCATATACATCAGACTTTGGAGTTCTACCAAATGATGTTTCCTCACCAAATTGAACTCTTTTGTCAATTGGCATGGGTACATCTCCGAAAAATTTTACTAACTCAAAGTAATAATATGCTCTAAGAAAAGCAGCTTGCCCCAATACAGCATCTTTACCATCAAACTCAGTTTTATCCTTAAATTCAAAAATGTAGTTTGCACGGTAAATTCCACCATACATCCATTTCCAAACATTCCTCAGTTCACTATTGACAACAGTATGTCTCATGTCATCAATTTCCTGCCATGATATTACATCATTGGCACTTTCACCTCCACACAACGAATTGTCAGAGGCGATTTCCGAAAGGATGGTATTTAAGTAAGTACTTTGAAGCATGTCATACGCTCCTATAAGTGCCTGTTGATAGTCTTCTTCGCTGTTGAAGTAACTTTCAGAATTTATTTCAGCTATTGGATCTACATCTACAAAGTCATCACATGCGGTAAATGAAAATGTCAATAGACCAATTATTATATATTTTAATCTCTTCATGATAGTCTAATTAAAAAGTTAAGTTTAATCCAACCTGATATGTTCTGGCTTGAGGGTAGTAACCAATATCATTTCCAGCATTTAATGCTTCTCCTGATGAAATATTTGGATCATAGCCCTGATAGTTTGTGAATGTGTGCAGATTATTTATCGCGGTATAAATCCTTAAACTGTTCACTCCAATTTTATTCATAAGCTCAGAAGGGAATGTATAACCTACTTGCACATTTTTAACCCTAACATAACTAGCATCTTCTAACCAATGATCAGAAAACAATCCATTGTTATTTGCGCCAGTCGTTACACGAGGAAATGAATTAGTAGAACCTTCTCCAGTCCATCTTTGGATGTAATAAGAAGTCTTGTTGGTAAGGGAAAGGTTTCGTTCGTAATTTCTAGAAACTTCATTGCCGAATGATCCATTGGCAAAGGCAGAGAAATCGAAATTTTTATATTTAACGCTTACCGTCAGTCCCATAGAAAGAGAAGGGATTGGACTTCCAATGAAAGTTCTGTCTTTTTCATTGTTCCATACTCCATCTCCGTCAACATCCGTATACTTTAAATCCCCTGGTGAAGCATTCGTTTGACCTGGTGAAGCAGCAATTTCTTCATTGTTTTGAAATACACCGTCCGTAACCAAACCATAAAAGGCACCAATAGACTGTCCAACAATCCATCTCATTACCTTATTGTAATTGATGGCTAACTCAAGACCTTTGTTTCTTACAGATCCTGCATTGGCTGTTGGTGAGCCACTTCCATTTGCTCCCACTCCAGTCAACCCAGAAACAGGCACTTCAAGTAACAAATCTGATGTCGTTTTAATGAAATAATCAGCAGTTAAGCTAAAGTTGTTCAAGAATTCAAGATCAATACCAACATTAAACTGCTTGTTTTTCTCCCATTTGATTAAAGGATTGGATAATGCTCCAGGAGCCGTTCCAATTGCAAGTGTATTGCCATCGAATACATAAACGCCTTCACCATTGAGAGAAGATAAGAATCTGAAATCACCAATTTTATCGTTACCAGTTGTTCCATAACTGACACGCATTTTAGCGAAATCAATGAATCCTAAACTACTCATGAAATTTTCTTCAGTCATGATCCAACCGGCAGAAGCAGATGTAAATATTCCGAATTTATTTGCCGCGCCAAATCTGGTTGAACCATCTCTTCTCGCCATTACAGAAAGTAAATATTTATACTTGTAATTGTATTCTGCTCTAGCGAAATAAGACATCAACCGTTGGTCAAACTGCTCTGATCTCGCACCTCCTACTCGTATCTCATTGGCACGAGCTATGTCAGCAAATTGTACGTCATTGTTTGGGATTCCCCAACCTGTTGTTAAAAGATGCTCCCCACGGGTTTTGTAAGCTGAAGTACCAACTGTGGCTTTTATGCTATGGTCAGCACTGATCTTTTTGTCATAGAACAATACGTTATCCCAGGTGTAGCTCCAGAAGTTTTTTTGATCCTCATTGACAGAACTTTCTATATTGTTAAATACTTTACCGGCACCATAAAAGGATTCCGGAGAAAATTCTTTGAACCTGTCTTGTGTGTAGTCGAAATTCAGACTTGATTGAAATTGCAATCCTTCAATGATATCGTAATTCAAACCAATTTTCCCAAAGACTCTGTTTGACCAAGTATCGTTATAAGTATTGTCTATTTGTGCCAGTGGGTTGATTACTTCTCCACCAAGTCCGTTTGCCAATGTATAATTTCCTTCAGCGTCATAAGGGGTCATTGTAGGTGCCATATTCAATGCATTGAATAACACAGATCCAATCGCATTTTCTGATAGAGTCTTTCTTTTTGATCCTGTATAGTTGGTAATCAGATCAATGTTGAGTTTTTCAGATATTTTGGTATTGCTGTTGAAATTGACTGTTAACCTGTCGTAACTGGCCTTGTCTAGTCCAACTATACCTTCCTGAGAAAAATACCCAGCACCGAATGAATAAGAGGTTGTTTCTCCTCCACCACGAACCTGAAAGTCATAATTTTGAATAGGCGCTTGATCAAAAACTTGATCTTGCCAATCAGTTCCTTGTCCTAAACTGGAAGGATTACTAAAAGGAGGAGTACTATTCCCAGCTGCAAATGCTTCGTTGGCCAATATACCATACTCAGTTGCATTCAATACAGGAAGTCTTCTTGAAGCCTCCTGAATACCGTAATAAGTGTTAAAGCTTATTTGTGGTTTCGATCCCCTTTTACCTTTTTTGGTGGTAATCAATATTACACCATTTGCTCCACGCACACCATAAATACCACTTGAAGCATCTTTGAGTATATTAATACTTTCAATACTAGATGGGTTTAATGAACCAAGGTTTTCGTAAACAACTCCATCAACCAAAATCAAAGGTTTATTATCGCCGTTAGTAGATACACCTCTTATTCTGATGTTAAAACTTCCACCTGGAGAACCAGATTGAGAAGAGATATCTACACCAGGGGTTTGCCCTTGAAGTGCCTGTTCTACTCTAGTTGGGTTAAGCGCTTCAATTGCCTCGCCCTTCACTACAGATACCGAACCAGTGAGTTCTTTTTCACTTGTGGTGCCATATCCTATTACAACAACCTCCTCTAATGATGTAACGTCATCCAATAAAGTGACATCTATCACAGTTTGAGCTCCTACTATTACTTCCTGAGATACAAAACCAATGGATGTATAAACTAGGATATCTCCAGTACTTAGACTACTAAGAGAATAATTTCCTTCCAAATCAGAAGTAGTACCATTAGTAGTGCCTTTGATTACAATATTGGTAAAGGGCAACCCATCACCGTTACTGTCTTTCACTTTTCCCTTAACTGTAAGTTGCTGGGAAAATACCGGATGGACAAGTATGCCCATCAGAACCATTAAAATGTAAAATTTTAATTTCATAGTAAACTTATTTTTTGTCAATTTGTTATAGTTTAAAACTTAAATGATCTAATACCAATGTATGGCCTTTACCTGAGTATTAAATTGATGCTCAAAATTGGAGAAGTATTCTGCGGTATGCTAAAATAGCACTACATCAGAAATACCACAGCTACCAAAATACACTACATCAATACTACATCAAATGATATTAAAAACTACATATATGACCTATTTAAGGGTATTTTGATTACATTTAAAAAAATATCACATACAACAAGAAATTCAAGGAATAGTACAATGCTTTCATTAAAACTTAATTCAATCGCAAAATGCAAAGAAAGTTAACACTGGCACTTTTCATCCTATTGATTCAGTTGAGTGCACTTTCACAGGTATTGAAATATGGTCTGCCAATCACCCAAAACTTCAGTCCGAAGAAGTATGGTGCAGGAATTCAAAATTGGGATATAGCACAAGGCAGTCAAGGCATAATGTATTTTAGCAATAACCTTGGACTTCTTGAGTATGATGGCATCAACTGGAATTTGCATCAAGTAAAGAATACCACAAAAGTTCGATCCGTATTAATAGGAAACGAAGGGAAAATTTACGTTGGCTGCCAGGGAGACTTTGGATATTTCGAACGCAATGAGTTAGGTGGATTAACTTATACTTCGCTCGCAGATAGTTTAGAAGTTGAATACAGAAATTTTAATGAAACTTGGCATGTATACAAGAATGAAAATACCGTTTATTTCTGCACTTTCAATAATATATACATATATGAAGGAAGCAAATTAAGAATTGTCAAGCCTAAGAACAAGCTTGAAAAGTCTTATTTGATTAATGGTAAACTTTATGTTCAAGAATGGCATGTTGGTCTAATGTTATTGGAAAATGATCGCCTAGTTAAGATAGCAAACAGCGAAATTTTTAATACCTATAAAATTGCTTCAATTATTCCATTGGGCAAACAACAACTTTGGGTTGCTACTCAAAATGGTGAGGTCTTCATTTATGATGGAACAATATTTTCTAAATGGAATTCTGAAGCGAAAGATGTATTGACTACAGCGTTAATAAATAGTGCCATTATGCTAAATAACGGAAATATAGCCGTTGGTACCCAGAGCGATGGACTTTTAATATTATCCCCAAAAGGTGAAATATTGAAACATTTGAATAAAGAAAGAGGACTATTGAGCAGGACTGTATTAAGTCTTTATCAAGATGTAAATGAGAATCTATGGGCGGGTTTGAACAATGGTATTTCCTATATTGAATTGAGTTCACCTTTCAGTATTATCAATGAACAAATACTACCAGGAACTGGGTATGCCGCATTGTTGGATGATTCCAAACTTTATCTCGGTACGAACAACGGTGTTTTTTATAACGACATACGATTAGCTGACAAACAATTTCAAATGTTGCCAAAAACTGCAGGTCAGGTATATAATATTTCAAAAATTAATGGTGAAATTCTTATTGGGCACAATCAAGGAACCAAAGTTTTTGTAAATAACACTACAACCCAATTAGCAAAAAATGGAAGTTGGACATTTTTAAAGCTCAAAAAGCACCAAGAATGGATGCTGGAAGGAAATTATTTCGGATTGTCCCTTTACAAATGGCAAAATGGCTGGCAGCACCAATATCAACTGAAAGGGCTCAATGAATCTTCGAGGGTCATGGAGGAAGATGACAATGGCGATATTTGGATGACCCATGGGTACAAAGGAGTTTACCGCATTAAACTTTCGGATAAATTGGATAGCATTGAAAATGTGAGGTACTATAATTCTAAAGATGGTTTTCCAAGCAATCTATTGATCAATGTTTTTAGAATCAGGAACAGGCTAATTTTTGCATCTGGAGACGGTATCTATAGATATGATAAAAAATCAGATGCATTTGTTCGCGATGAGGTATTCAATGAGATATTTGGCCACAACAATAATATTAGAATGTTGAAAGAGGATATATTAGGCAATATCTATTTCATTTCTCAAACCAATGCAGGCGTAGTGAAATTTAATAACCTGGACGAACATGTTGTTGAGTCAAATTTGTTCAACAAGACGAAAGGTCTTTTAAATGATGACTTGCCAAACATCACCATTTTAGACCATAAAAATATATTATTAGGTGCGAAAGAAGGGTTTATTCATTACAACCCATTAATTAAAAAAGATTTCGATCAAGCCTTCAATTCTTTAATAAGAAAGGTGGAGATAAATTCTAAAAACCACAAACAGAGCGAGGGTGAAGACTATCAAATCAAAAATTTATCTAAAGAGCAAGTATTTGACTATGATCAAAACTCTGTAAGGTTTTCATATTCGGCATCATTCTATGAGGATCCCGATTACCTGGAGTTTCAGTATAAGTTGGAGGGATTTGACGAAACTTGGTCTGATTGGTCTGGAAGTTCAACCAAAGAATACACTAACCTACGCGAGAATGATTATGTATTTAAAGTCCGAGCCAAAAATATCTATGGAACGCTAAGTAACATAAGCGAATATAAATTTACAGTAGACCCGCCTTGGTACCGATCGGTATGGGCATATATAGGCTATTTTTCCATAGCATTCTTAACTCTTTTTTCGTCCCTTAAATTTCAGAGCAGAAAACACAAAAAAGACAAAAAAATGATGTCCCTCAAACAAAAAAGGGAGTTGAACGCCAAGGATTTAAAAATTAACGATATAACCCGAGTAACAGATGAGGAGATAACCAGGCTAAAAAACGAGAAATTAAGAGCAGAAGTAGAACACAAAAATAAAGAATTGGCAACTTCAGCTATGTTACTAATTAATAAAAATGAATTTATCTCCGATATAAAAAATAGTTTGAATGCCGTATCCAAAAAAAGCTCTATTACAGAAAGAACAAAGGAACTAACCAAAATCATTAAAAACATTGAAAAGAATAAAAGAAAAGACAATGATTGGGATCAATTCGAATTTCATTTTGATAGAGTGCATGGTGATTTTTCAAAAAGATTGAAAACCAAGTATCCAAACTTGAGTCCACAAGAAAGAAGAATGGGTGCTTATTTAAGAATGAACTTATCCTCAAAAGAAATTGCTAACCTCTTGAATATATCCGTCCGAGGC
>CAXBNB010000218.1:0-6792 GCA_963976505.1 uncultured Reichenbachiellaceae bacterium | reverse complement strand
AAATGTCTTGAAAGTGAGGTTTATACTAAAAGAAATGATTTTGGCATAAAAAGGGTGTACAAACTGGTGGACACTTGTGCCGCTGAGTTTGAAGCACAAACGCCTTATTACTATTCGTCATTCGATGATGAAAATGAGTCTGTGGCTTCAGATAAAAAGAAAATTATAGTACTTGGATCTGGGCCTAACCGTATCGGGCAGGGGATAGAGTTTGATTACTCTTGTGTGCATGGAGTATTGGCTGCCAAGGAGTGTGGTTATGAAACCATCATGATCAATTGCAACCCTGAAAC
This sequence comes from uncultured Reichenbachiellaceae bacterium, assembly GCA_963976505.1. Taxonomy (GTDB): domain Bacteria; phylum Bacteroidota; class Bacteroidia; order Cytophagales; family Cyclobacteriaceae; genus CAXBNB01. The sequence continues at coordinate 6,499 of CAXBNB010000218.1, read as the reverse complement.
GGTTTCTACAGATTTTGATATTGCTGATAAATTGTATTTCGAGCCTGTATTCTGGGAGCATATTTATGATATCATTTTGCACGAAAAGCCTGTAGGTGTCATCGTACAGTTAGGTGGACAGACGGCATTGAAATTGGCAGAGAAATTCACTCGTTATGGCATTAAAGTAATTGGTACCAGTTATGAGGCGCTTGACCTTGCAGAAGATAGAGGACGTTTTTCTGATCTATTGAAAGAAATGAAAATCCCATACCCTCCTTATGGAACGGTAGAAGATGCTGATCAGGCAATAGAATTATCAAAAGAAATTGGATTTCCATTATTGGTTCGTCCTAGTTATGTGCTAGGAGGTCAGAGCATGAAGATTGTGATCAACGAGCAGGAAATGGAAGAACATGTGGTAAACCTGATGAAGGACAAGCCTGATGGAAGGATTCTTTTGGATCATTTCCTTGAAGGAGCCATTGAAGCTGAAGCAGATGCCATTTGCGATGGAGAAGATGTATATATCATTGGAATCATGCAACACATAGAACCTGCCGGTATTCACTCTGGAGATTCTTATGCAGTACTTCCTCCTTACAACTTAGGGGATTTTGTAATGAGACAAATCGAAGAATACACGATCAAAATTGCTAAAGCATTGGAAACTGTTGGTTTGATCAATATCCAATTTGCCATAAAAAATGATAAAGTATATATCATTGAGGCAAATCCTAGGGCTTCACGGACAGTGCCGTTTATTTGTAAAGCTTATAGAGAACCTTATGTAAACTATGCAACCAAGGTGATGTTAGGGGAGAAAAAGGTGAAGGATTTTGATTTTAAACCTTATAAAAGTGGTTATGCCATCAAAGAGCCTATGTTCTCTTTCCATAAGTTTCCAAATGTAAATAAAGAACTGGGACCTGAAATGAAGTCTACAGGAGAAGCCATTTATTTTATTGATGACCTGATGGACGATTATTTCATGAAAATTTATAGCGAACGAAACTTATACTTGAGTAAGTAAGTAAACCATTCCATGGCATTAATAAAATTTATTTTCATTGGATTCTGTATTTTCTGGCTTCTGAAGCAAGTTGGTCGATTTTTACTATCGGTAGTCTTGCCAGGATACATAAAGAAAAAAGCCTCTCAATATAATCAGCCAGAGCAACGTCAACAAAAGCGTCCCTCAAATGGCAATGTAAATATAGACTATGTGCCAGATACGGCTGACAGGAGAAGACCGAAGACGGATAAAGGTGGTGATTTTGTGGACTATGAGGAGGTGAAGTAATTCGCTGTTATCTTGTTGTCGTTTTTGTGTTGGACGAGTACCTTAGTGGGTATGAAGAAGTTTCTGTTGATCTGCCTATTTTCATGTCAGTTTTCATTCCTTTTCGGGCAATCAGAGTTGTCCTGGCAAACATTCCATTTAGATCGAGAAGTTTCACTTCGTGGCATAGCCGCAGTTTCTGAGAATGAATGCTGGGTTTCAGGAACTCAAGATACACTTGCTAAAACCAACAATGGAGGTGAAACATGGAGTTACTTCAAACTCCCGGATGCTGATTCTCTGGACTTTCGAGACATAGCAGTGCTCAATGAAAAGGAGGTTCTAGTATTAAGTGTTGGCAATGGTGCAAGCTCAAAAATATTCAAAACCAATGATGGAGGGCAAACCTGGAAAGTGGTCTTTCAAAACAAAGAGGAAGAAGGTTTTTTTGATGCCTTTATTTTTTGGAGTGAAAAAGAAGGGATGATGCAAGGCGACCCGATTGATGGCAGGCTGTATTTGCTTACTACAAACGATGGTGGAGAAACATGGCAGAAAGTGCCAACTATAAACTGCCCAAAAGTGAATGCCGGAGAATATGCATTTGCTGCAAGTGGCACGCAGATTACTTCTCTGGGCAAGACTATTTGGATCGGTACAGGCGGCAGTAGATCACGGGTATTTAAATCCAATAGCAAAAGTCTTTTCTGGGAAAGTGTAGAAACAGAGATGATACATGGAGAAGCCAGCCAAGGCATATTTTCTCTTGCTTTTTCAAATAAAAAATATGGTATGGCAGTAGGTGGAGACTACACAAAACCAGGTCAAGGCAAGGATAATTTGCTCCTTACTTTGGACGGTGGGGAGTCTTGGCAATTGCAAAAATCGAATTTGGACTATAGGTCGAGTGTCGCATTTGTCGGCAAGACCGCCGTAGTTACAGGTCCGTCCGGCTCAGAGTGGTCCAGCGATAAAGGAAACTCTTGGAAAAAAATCAATGGAATAGGCTTCAACTCCCTTTCGGTAGTCAGCACCTCTAAAACCGTATGGGCAGCAGGAAGTGAAGGCAGGGTCGGAAAATTACTAATAGAGTAATTTTCGACGCACCGTTTCTGCTTTTAAGCTATGTTTAGAATTTTTGGCCTTAGGCCTCTTTTGTAAGTCCTTTTCTTTTCAAGATGGTTTCAATGAACTTTACCTCATTGTGGGATTTAAAAATCTTGAAAGGAAGGTGAATAAGTTGTGCTTTATTGACGATGAATACAAAAGCATCTTTGCCAACAATTGCACGTTTGATGTTTTCCCATTTCATTGGCATTCCTCGTTTGGTATCCAGCTTGATCAATATTTGCTGACTGGTGATTTCATAAGAAAGTTTTTCAAACATAAACTTACCTTGCTCCAGTTGAGAGATGCCCGCAAACTGAATCAACCAAAACAGACCGTAAAGTACCAAGGCTATAGAAGCACCAATAATCCACCACATATTTGGAATGATAAAATATCCACCACAAAGTGCCAGGTAGATCAATATTACCCACCACTGGTCTTTGATAAGGTTTTTAAATGCCAATCCAATGTAAGTCTTGTTCGTTAATTGGTACTTTCTTGTTTTTACTATCATCAATATTTTAATTTATGGCCTTTAAACTCAAATCCAAACTCTGGTAAGAATGCGTAAGCGCACCAACAGAGATGTAATCCACGCCCGTTTCAGCAATTTCCTTAATACTCTTTTCGTTAATTCCTCCGGATGCTTCTGTTTTGTATTTTTTATTTATAATCCGAAGCGCTTCCTGCATCATAGAGGGTAACATATTGTCCAACATGATAATGTCCACCCCTCCAACTTCCATTACTTCTATTACTTCTTGAATCGTTCTGGTTTCTATTTCTATTTTCAGGTCCTTGTTCAGATTCTTGAGGTACTTCTGGGTTGATTCTATTGCATTTTTGATTCCCCCGGCATAGTCCACATGATTATCTTTCAGCAATATCATATCATACAATCCATACCGATGGTTTTCTCCACCTCCAATTTTGACCGCCCATTTTTCGCAAATCCTAAAATTAGGAGTTGTTTTTCTTGTATCTAGCAGTTGTGCTCCAGTGCCTTTGATCATCTCAGTCATTCTCTTGGTATAAGTAGCAATGCCACTCATTCGCTGCATGCAGTTCAACACCAATCGTTCGCTTGTCAATATCGATTGCGCTTTGCCTTTTACAATAAATGCTATTTCTCCTGTCTTTACTTCCTTGCCATCTTCGATAAATACCTCAAGCTTCAGGTCTTTGTCAACTTTTTTGAAAATCATTTCAGCCAACTCTACGCCAGCCAATATACCTTCTCCCTTGATCAGCAATTTGGCTTGATCTTCCATCTTGTCAGGAATGGAAGACAGTGAGGTGTGGTCACCATCTCCAATGTCCTCTTTCAAGGCATTGTCGATAAATTTGGAAATTGCTGACTTGGTCAGGTAATCGATTTTCATTGCTTTTTTCTTTCAGAAAAAGTACGATCAGATAAGCTTGTGTTCTTATCAGAAACTTAATGAGGCGCAAAAATATATAAGACGTTCGTTTAATAGAAAGTAAACCTGTTTTATATTAAACTTTAACTCATCTTAAAATAAATATCAGTACACAGGCAGCACATAGAAAGTCCTGTCGATTTGTTAATTTGGCTCTTATGAAAAAAATATCAGGTCAGATAATAGATATTGTAAATAAGGAGATTTACCCTGCGGAAGTCACTTTTGACAAAGCTCAAATCATTGGCATAGAAAAATCGACTATTGCTGATGATCAATATATTATGCCAGGCTTTGTAGATGCACATGTGCATGTTGAAAGTTCGATGTTGGTGCCTTCTGAGTTTGCTCGACTGGCAGCAGTACACGGTACGGTGGCTACCATATCCGATCCTCATGAGATTGGGAATGTATTGGGTGTGGAGGGTGTAGAATATATGATTGATAACGGCAATCAGGTCAATTTCAAATTCCATTTTGGAGCACCATCGTGTGTGCCGGCTACTATATTCGAAACAGCAGGAGCAGTTATCGATACTAATGATGTCGAATATTTGCTTAAAAAACCTGAAGTGCATTATTTGGCAGAGATGATGAATTGGCCAGGAGTGTTGTTTAAGGACAAAGAAGTCTTGGAGAAAATAGCGGTAGCTCAAAAATTAGGCAAACCTGTGGATGGACATGCCCCGGGATTGAAAGGAGAGCAGGCGAGGGAGTACATTGCTGCCGGGATCGGTACAGACCATGAGTGCTTTACTGCCGAAGAGGCCCTCGATAAATTAAAGTATGGAATGAAAATACTTATCCGAGAGGGAAGTGCTGCAAAGAATTTCGAGGCATTAATTCCTCTTTTGGATGAACACTTTGAGAATATGATGTTTTGTTCGGATGACAAGCATCCAGACAACCTCGTAGAGGGTCATATCAATTTGTTGGTGAAAAGGGCTTTGGCAAGAGGTATTGATCTTTTCAAAGTGCTGCGGGCTGCTTGTGTCAATCCAGTTGAGCATTATAAAATGAAAGTAGGTCTCCTGAAGGCAGGTGATCCGGCAGATTTCATAGTGGTGGACAACATTACTGATTTCAATGTAAAGCAAACCTATATCGATGGTGAGTTGGTGGCTGAAAATGGCAGAACCCGAATAGAGCGAATAGAAAATAGGGTAGTCAACAATTTCAATACTTCCCCAAAGGTTGTTGAAGATTTCGATGTAGCAGTCACTAAACCCAATGTACAAGTGATGGAAGCATTGGATGGTCAGTTGATCACCCATCTCAAATTATTTCCAAGCACATTGATTGATAATGAAAAGCAAACCAATACAGAAAAGGACATCCTCAAAATAGCTGTGGTAAACAGATATGCCGATACGCCTGTAGCGGTAGGATACATTCAAAACATTGGCCTAAAAGAAGGAGCAATAGCCTCTTCGGTTGGGCATGATTCCCACAACATCGTCGTGGTGGGAGTGGATTCTGCATCCATGTGCCAGGCAGTTAATTTGATCATTGCGCAAAAAGGAGGGGTTTCGGCTGTAGGGAACAATCAGGAAATGATTCTTAGTCTTCCAGTAGCGGGCATCATGAGTGACAAAGATGGCTATGAGGTAGCTAAGGAATACAGCGCCATTGACCAGTTTGCAAAGTCGCTGGGTTCTACCCTCAACTCTCCCTTTATGACCCTTTCATTTATGGCTTTGCTTGTGATTCCAAAAGCCAAAATGAGCGACTTGGGATTTTTTGATGGCGAGAAGTTTGAGTTTATTGATGTGTTTTCGTGAAAATGGGTCGCTATCTTAGATACTCATTAAGATATACCAAACCGCATCCTTATATTTTCTTCCTATAGGTAACCAAGTGTCTCCTACGAATAGCCTATGATTTTCTATGGTCTTAAGCTGATCAAGATTTATCATATAGGATTTGTGTATTCTTAAAAACTTAGAAGAAGGTAATCTTTCCTCCATTTCAGATATATTCATTCGACACAAATGTTTTTCATCTTTTAGCACAAACTTCAGATAGTTGCCATCACTTTCCAGGTATATGATGTCATCATATTGAATTTTAACTTGTCTTGTTCCGCTTTTTAGAAATAAGAATTTTGTGTTAGACAGTTTTTTTTCAGGAGTAAGCAATCGTTTTTTTACTTTAAAAACGGCTTTCAATAACCTGTCCAACGCTACGGGATTTACCAGATAGTCCGCTGTATATCAACTGCAATTGAAGAAAATACCTCTAACAACGCTTTACAAGTAGATACTTATACAAAGAAACAACCCCCGATACGTGATAACAGTACCATAATAATGGTGGTATACCTGACTATTATATTTTCAGTACTGTAGTTATACTCCAACACCAAACGAATGCAATACTTTTTTATGTTTAGCCAAAAATAATGCTATTATGAATTAGATTTTTCAAATGCAATAAAACGATTGACAAGTGGTTTAAAACTGTAATTGAGCAGACATATTAAGTTATATATGAGTTATTAATTGTTATAATTATTTATAAATGTATCTTTTGTAAGAAACATATTATTCATCTATAAAAAAAACAATAATGAAACGATTACTAAGTTTGATACTTGTATCATCTGTGCTCTTCATTTCGTGTGAAGATGACCAGATTTCCTTTCAAGAGGAAACGGAGGAATTTAAAGGCCTTCAAATAATTTATGGACCAGAAGTCTTGGAACCAG